>JAZSDF010000149.1:0-7867 GCA_045531035.1 Acutalibacteraceae bacterium
CCGCCTTTTTCATTGTAGTTGCAGGCTGAGTTGTTGTTGCTTCAACCTGTTTTTCGTTTGTGAATAAATCCGAAACGATGCCCGAAAGTGCCTGAGCTATGGTGATGTCTTCTTCAACTTCAATCTGTGTTGCCGCGGTGAATATAAGCGCAATCGCCGCACAGGCAGCAACCGGAACTTTAAGTTTGCGTTCGGTTCTTATACCGACCTTCTTAAGGAAATCCTTGCGTGAAATAAGGGGGAAAATCTTTGCGTTGTCGCCTGAACGGATTGCGTTTATTGAATCTGCACATTCATCGATAAAATCAAAATCCGTGTCGTCACCTTTTTCAAATTCCGCATCAATAAGAGCTTCAAGCATTACGCAAAGCTCATCAGCGAGATTTTCCATGAAATCGGGGTGTATGAGAATTTCTCTGCTTACTTTCATCATTTCGTCATCCTCCTTTCTATTCAATATCAAAAGAATAAACCATATCTTTAATCTTGTTTCGTAATCGCATGAGCCGCATCGATGCGGCGGGTCTTGAAATTCTGAGCTTGTCCGCAATCTCCTCAACACTGATTCTTTGTATGTAACGCAAATCGTATATCTGTTTTTCTTCATAAGTTAGGAAATCCAGAAAAATTTTTGCGCACTCATCGTAGTCAATCAGGTTGAGTTTTTCGAGATATTCATCATCCGTAACACCGATTTCATTTGCTGATTCAAGCGGTACATGGCGACGTAGTTCCGAGGCATCTTTTTGTTTTTGCCGTTTAACGAAATTATCGGCTGTCCTATAAAGAAACGCTCTCGTATTTTCAAACTCTTCTCCGTCGAGAAGTCTCTTATAGAAAACAATAAAGGCTTCCTGCACACAGTCGTCTGCAGCCTCCCGTGAACCGTCAAGGCGTGAAATACAATAGTTGAAAAGTTTTATACGGTATTCGCTGTAACATTCCTGCAGTAATGCATTTGCACGCTTCTTTTCACTCATCATCTCCTCACTCCTTTCATCAGCCTTCATTATGTAGTCAACGATTTCTCAAAATGTAACAGATATTTTTGAAAATATTTATTTTTATATTATAGACCCTGAAATCGGATATAGCAACAGTGCAAAAACATATTATAATATATAGACAGGACCTACAGCAAAAGCCGCAGGTCCTGTATTATCTGATTTTATAAAATTTCAGAGCTTGTGATTTTTAATCAAATGTCACAGCCTTTTTTCATCCTCTTTACGTTGTTTGTTTGAACGGATTGCGTGCGGTATTCCGAAGCCGAGTGCACCGCCGATGATTGCGCCGATAAGCATAAACAGCCACCAGAGAGGATTTTTCTTTTCTTCCTCTTCTTCGGTATCGGCTTTGATGACCTTTTCTTCGATAACAGTTGAAACATCGACTGTTTCAGTGTAGGTTTCACCGAAATCATCTTCATAACTTATTGTGATTGTGCCTTCAACCTTGCCGAGTATTTCGTTGCTTACCCGAAGATTCACACTTCCTGTTTTACTTTCGCTCTGCGGAATTTCACCGACAAGCACCGTGCCGCCGCTGTCAAGACCTTTCACGTCAACATCAATCATTGCATTATGAATTGTGCTTTTGCCCGTATTCATCAGATTTATGCTGACGGTTACGGTTTCGCCCTGAATTGATTTCGAGGGCAGTCTTGCAGAATCGTATTTCAACATCACGCTCTGTTTAATGTTGACTCTGATGGTATCGCTTGCGGAATAACCCGAATGATTAGAATCTTCATATTCCATTGAAAGGGTCAGAGGATGTTCGCCTGTTTTTGCTGTGTGAACAGCGGTTAATCCGACAGTCCATACATAAGTGCCGTTTGCAGAAATACTCTTGACATAAGCGGTACCCATACCATCCGTTTTGAGTTCACCGCTTTCATCAGCAAGTGAAAGCTTTATGTTGCTTACCGACTTTGAATGACTTGTATTTTTGATTGTGATGCTCACATTTCGGCTTTCACCGGGAATAATACTGTCGTTTTCAACGGTGTAATCGGTAACCATAAGACGGGGTTGAGAGGTGTCCTGTGGTACGGTTGTGGTTTCAACTTCTTTTTTACCGATTATATTGAGATTAATCACATCAGATGATGAACCGCTGCCTGCTTCACTTTCAAATTCGCACATTATGTTAACTGCGTGGTTTCCGTCGGTCGCAGAATCAGAAATTCTGACATCAATATTCCAGGTTACGGATTTCTTTGCGTTAAGTCTGTCAACATAACCCGATGCAACTCCGACAGGAACAATATCTCCGCTTGAATCGGAAAAAGTCAGTTTCATATTCCTGACATAATCGGTTTTACTTTTGTTGATGAGTGTAATTGATATTTTTGCCGTGTTACCTGCTTTGAGTTCACCGTCGGTCTTATAATCCGTAACCATAACTTTCGGCTGTGAGGGTAATTCCTCTGCGAAAGCGGTTGTTATCGGTACAAAGCAAAACAGCAAACACATTATTAAACTGAATATTTTTTTCATAGAAATTATAACTCCCTGATATTTTCAACAATGCTGTATTTCATCTGCTTTTTAACTTTGGAATAAAGATTCACAAAACAAACCGCAAGCAGAGCAATACAGATGAGTGCCGCCTGCCATATCCGATATTTGTAATCAAAACTCACATCTGTTGATTTTGCAACAAAATACATAATAATCCAGATAACGGTATAAAGCCCGAAACCTGCACCGCAGCCCCAGCCAAACATCGAAAGAAGCTGTCTGAAATAAGATTGCGTGAGCTCTCTTGCGCTTGCACCGACTGCACGCAGAGTTCCGATTTCTCTCTTGCTTTCACGGATTTGTGCGGTCAATGAGTTGTTGATTATGCTTGCCGCAGTTGAGAAAAACAGAACAACAATGGAAATAATAATAATATAAAGAGCAAATACCGTATTTCTTTTTTCTTGGTTGGATTGGAATTTTGAATAGATACGGTAGCCGTTGCCCGATGTATATTGATTGAGAATATATGTCATTTCTCCGTCAACTTCTTCGGTGCAATCGTTTTTCAAAGTTATATACATATTAAGATAAGGATGATTTTCATAAAAATGATTCATACCGCTGTTGGTGGTAAGGAAATTCATTTCCTGCACCCATCTTGCGTTTTGGGGAATATTGCTGACTATTGCACCGATTTTCACCTGCTTATTATTCGCTTTTATATCATCGGGAATAATCACATCATCGGTCATTTCCTGTGGCGTTATATCGCTTGAAAGCACGCTGATATTAACAACATCGCCTGCTTTATAGCTCAGTTCTGCGGTTTCTCCGATATAAGGCGCATCTTCTTCTTTTATGCCGTCAGAAATATCAATAATGCCTCCGCTGAAACCTTCTCCGTTTTCATAGGGTTCAAATCTGTACCCTATTTTCTGCGGTGCAAAAAGAATGATTTCTTCACCTGAGTTGAGCTTATCAATATTGATTTTTCCGTCGGTTACATATTTTTCTATTTCTTCAATATCACTCGGCTCAAAGCTGTGGATATCGGATGAATAAAAATCCTTGCCGCCGAAAACTTCATTACTGAAAGCAAGATATCTTTTATTTTTTGATTTTGTAAGCTGATTTACATATTCTTCGTATGTATCTATACTTTCTGTTTCGTAGCGACCATATGAGTTTCCGTAATACATCGACATAAGTCTCATATAATCCGAAATTTCACCGTCAAAAACAATATTTGCCATGCAGGTTTTAATTCCTCCAACTGTTTTGACATAGGGAAGAGAAAGAATTTCCTGCTTCACGCTTTCGCTGAAATCGGAATATTTGACGCCCCATTTGCAGTTAAAGATATTTGAACCGACGGTTCCTCCGCTGCTTTCAAATGCATAATCAAAATCGTTATAGAAAGAACCCATTCTTTCTGCCTCTTTTTCAATAAAAGCAAATCCGAAACCCGAAATAATAATAGTTGCAACAAGAATAAAGCTGACGCCTATCTGTCTGCCCTTTCTGAACATAAGATTTCGGGATGCAATAAGGCTCGGAGCATTGAATTTTGTTTGGGATTTAACACGTTTATTCTTCATTTTGCGTGAATAATCAATGTTTCTGATTGCCTGCATGGGAGAAACAGCCGATGCACGAATCAGCGGAATCAATGCCGCAACCATAACGCTGATTATACCGAATAATCCGCAGACTATAAGCACCCACCACTCGGGGATAAAAACAAAGCCTTCACCCATAAATCCTATAATGATTTTTACAGCAAAATATGAAATCAACAGACTTATCGGTGTTGCGCAAAGACTGATTATCATGGCTTCTCTGCCGAAAACTTTGACTATCTGCCGTTTTGTTGCACCGACCGCACGGAGCATACCTATCTGCTTTCTGCGTTCCTGAAGATTGGAATTGAATGCATTGACAATGCCTACGCAAGAAGCGAGCAGAAGAACGGTTGTAAGAACAACAGCAAGAATTGTTGTCATGCGGATATTTTCTTCGGTGTTCTGTATGCTTTGTGTTGAAAAATGCTTACCTGCATTGGAATAAATTATTTTCGATGGAGGAATTGTGCCGTTTACAGCCTCATTATCAACAAGCCCTCTTTCTTCCATTTCAGAAAGAATGTCTTGGGTTATATGCCATTGGGTATCGAAATCATTCTTGCCTGCATAATCGATAAAAGCTACAAGGCGCTCTTCGCCGCCTTTTTCGATTTTTTCTTCGGGACTGAGCATTATTGCAGGATATTCAAACTGATCAACGTTCAAAGAAAACTCGCTTTCAAGATTGCTGCGTTTATCATGGAGAATGCCGACAAGAGTATATGTTTTTTCAATTGTTTTCGAAAGATATTTATCGGATTTCGGGGTTTTAACGGTGAGAGTTATCTGATCGCCGATTTGAGCAGTGAGCTTCATTCGGACAAGTGCATCCCGTTCAAAGGCTATTTCGCCTGCTTTTTCGGGATATCTTCCTTCACGAAGTCCGACATAAGAAAGCTCATATGCATCTTCATCATACCATGCCATAAGTGAACCGCTTTCTTCACCCGTTTCTTCGTTATAACCATAGCCGATTGCATGGGCAAATGAATAATCATCTATGAGGTCATTTTCCACTGCACGGTCAAAATTATAGTACTGCGCATTCATCAGAACTGCATCCTGATTTCCGAAGCTCAGCTTATCCAGCTCATTAAACGATGACAATGCGCTGAAAACAAAGAACATTACTCCGGATGAAAAAATCATCGCAAGAACAATGCCGATAATCATTAATGTATACTGCTTTTTTCTTGCTTTGAGGTTACCCATTGCAAGACGGTTGACGGTGAGTTTTTTCTTGTTCATTGCTTAAACTCCCGCCTTTGTGTCACGAACGATCTTGCCGTCTTCAATTGAGATGATTCTCTCCGCCTGCTCTGCAACATTAAGGTCGTGGGTAACAAGAATAAGGGTGATTCCGAATTCTTTGCTGACATATTTGAGAAGCGAAAGAACCTCTCGTCCGCTTTTGCCGTCAAGGTTACCCGTAGGTTCGTCGGCAAAAAGGATTGACGGCTTGTTCGCAAGTGCACGGGCAATGGCGATTCGCTGCTGTTGACCGCCCGAAAGTGCTGACGGCAAATGTTCAAGTCTGTCTCCAATTCCGAGAACATCAATAACCTTGTTGATATAAGCTTCATCAACCTTTTTCTTGTCAAGCATAACGGGCAGAACTATGTTTTCATATCCTGTCAGTTCCTGAACAAGGTTATATGCTTGAAACACGAATCCGAAACGTCTGCGGCGAAGAACAGAAAGCTGATTATCGTTATAACCTGAAAGCTTTTTGCCGTTATAGATAACGTCGCCGCTTGTGGGATTTTCAAGACTGCTCAGAACGTGGAGAAGTGTTGATTTACCCGAGCCACTCGGTCCCGTTATTGCACAGAATTCGCCCTGCTCAAAAGCAACGGTTATTCCGTCAACTGCATTAACAATATTTTCACCGCTTAAATATTCTTTTCTTAAATCTACGCATTCAATGATATTCATAAAATCGCTCCTTTGCATCTTTGATGAGTTCATTATAAACCCCTATTCTTTCAAAATCGTGACAATAACCTTACAATTTCGTAAGATAACGAAAAAACTATAAAACCCGAAGCGGTGTCCTCGGATTTTATAGTTTAATATTGGCATTAATAATTGGAAAACACGCAGTAATCTTTAATCCGTCTTTGCCGTTTTCGGCAGTAACGGTTGCGTGATGTTTTTCAAAAATCGCTTTTGAGATTGCAAGACCTATACCTGCACTTTCGGGTGAGGCATTATCCGCACGGTAAAAACGGTTGAACAAAAGCGGGAGCTGTTCTTTCGGCACTCCGCCGCCGTTATCTTCTAAAACAAGCGTGACAGAGCTTTCGCTTTGTGAAACGGAAACAGTAATTTTTCCGTTATCATCTGTATGTTCACACGCATTTTTAATAATATTTCCGATTGCTTCAATCATCCATTCCTTGTCAAACCGAAAAACTGCCGTGCCGCTTATAATGAATTCTTTTTCAGGGAACAACGGTTTGAAATTCCCGATAATTTCACCAATGATTTCATCAAGACTTTGATCAACAAATTTCATTTCGTATGCATCGCTTTTAATTTTCTCAAGCCTTAAAAGATTGAAAACAAGGCTCTCCATTTTCGCAATCAGTTGGAGTTCTTTTTCTGTGTAAGCGGTTGGTGTCGTGCTCTGCTCCATTTCGCAGTAAAGGCGAAGTCCTGCAAGCGGAGTTTTAAGCTGATGTGAAATATCCGCAACAAAATCTGCGTTGTTTTTTGCCTGCGATGCCGAGTTGCTTTTTTCAAGAAGCAACAAATTTTCAAGCTCGGCAACAGCATTCTGAAGGCGTGCAAAATTGCTGTCAGCTGTGCTGTATTCAGCCTTTTCTCCACCTTCAATGAAACTCTCGATATTCTCCTTGAGACTATTTATCTGTTTGTTTTTTCTTGCGTTCAATATGATAAAAATGGTTGTTGCAACAATTAAAACAGCGATTGTACAAATCAGGAAAGGAATCATTTTGAATCCTCCCATCTGTAGCCGATGCCTCTTACGGTAACAATGTGACCGCTGCCGATTTTATCACGCAGACGGCTCATGTGAACCGAAAGAGTGTTGTCGTCAATGTAGTTTCCGTCGCTGTCCCAGATGTTCTGCAGAAGCTGTGAACGGGTAACGATAATTCCGCTGTTACGGATAAGCACGGAAAGAATCTGAAATTCAGTTGGAGTTACAAAAATAATTTCTCCGTTTTTTCTGACAGACATATTTAAAGTGTCGATTGTTATATCATCACTGTTGTAAACCGTGACAGCCGATGTTCTGCGAAGCAATGCACGAATTCTTGAAAGAAGTTCACGGAGCTTAAACGGCTTTGTGACATAATCATCCGCACCTGCATCAAGTCCACGAACAATCTGAATCTCATCATCGCAGGCAGTCAGAAACAGAACGGGAACATTGTTGCCTGCTGCGCGAAACTCGCTGCAAAGCTCAAGACCGTTGCCGTCGGGGAGCATAACATCAAACATAATTAAATTGAAAGAGAAAAACTTCATCAACTCACGGGCTTTCATACAGTTATCCGAACTGATAACCTCATAGCCTTCGCCCTGCAAAACTTCAGTCAATCCGTCACGCAGAAACGAATCGTCCTCAACGAGTAATATTCTCTGTTTCATATTTTATCATGCCTCGGATATTTGCTAAAATATATTTTTATTATAAAGGTAAGCTGTTAGTTTTTCAACAAAAAGAATCTTACGATTTCGTAAGAATTCAGTAATGCAATTATTAAAAATAGAATAATTTATACAATTACAAAAATGCCACACAGA
>JAZSDF010000058.1:0-2195 GCA_045531035.1 Acutalibacteraceae bacterium
CGATAAAAAGTTCACAGAAAACTATTTTGATATTCTTCACCATCCGTTTGAAAAAGCGGGCGTTGACTTCTGGTGGATTGACTGGCAGCAGGGCAAAAACACCGCTGTCAAGGGTCTTGACCCTCTCTGGGCACTCAACCACTATCATTTCCTCGATAACGCAAAGGATAACCACAGGCCCCTCATCCTCTCACGTTTTTGCGGTGCGGGAAGTCAGAGATATCCCCTCGGCTTCAGCGGTGACACAACGCAGACCTGGAAAAGCCTTGATTTCCAGCCGGGATTTACCGCAACGGCTTCAAACATTGCTTATCCCTGGTGGAGCCACGACATCGGCGGCCATTGCATGGGCAAAAAAGACGATGAACTCTATCTGCGCTGGGTTCAGCTCGGAGTTTTCAGCCCCGTCATGCGTCTGCACTCAACAAACAACGAATTTGCAGGCAAAGAGCCCTGGAATTTCAGCGGTCCCGTTCAAAGAATCGCAACCGATGCTCTCCGCTTAAGGCACAAGCTTCTCCCCTATATCTACACAATGAATTACCGCACCCATACCGAGTGCAGAGCAATCTGCGAACCCATGTACTATGCCTATCCCGAGGATAAGAGTGCATACGAATGTAAAAACGAATTCTTCTTCGGCACGGAGCTTATCGTTGCACCCATCACCGAACACACCTCGCTCAAAACCAATCTTGCAGGCGTCAACGTATGGCTTCCCGAAGGCAGATACACCGATATCTTCACGGGCAGAATTTACAAAGGCAACAAATTCGTAAAGATGTTCCGTGACATCGATTATATCCCCGTTTTCGCAAAAGAGGGTGCAATCATTCCCATGAGCGCAAACGACAGAACAAACGACTGTTCAAACCCCGAAACACTCGAGCTCCTTGTTTACAGAGGCAACAACACTTTCACTCTCTACGAGGACGACGGCGATACTCTTTCATATCAGAACGGCGAGTATCTCAAAACCGCTTTCACCGTTTCGGAGAATTCGGATAAGGTTGATTTTTCTGTTTCAAAGGCAGAGGGAATTGCCGATGTTGCACCCGAAAGCAGAACCTTTGTTATCAAATTCAAGGATATCGTTTCTGCCGACGCAAAGGTTACCGTTGACGGTTCGAATTACGATGCAAAAACAGAAAAAGACGTCGATACAATAAAAATTACCGTCTGCGCAAAGGCTGTTTCGGATATAAAAATCGCTCTCAACAACTGCGTATATCTCGAAAACAAGAATAAAAAGCAGGAGCTTACAAAGGTAATTTCAAAATTCCAGATGTCAACAGACAAAAAGATGATTTATAATTCATTCATCAAGAACGGCAAATCTCTTCCCTCGGTTTCCAAGGAATTTGCAGGACCTATCAAAGAAATTCAGGAATTATACTATTATTGATGATATGATAAAAAGCCTCCCGCCTCGGAATAACCGATGCGGGAGGTTGTGGCTTTATAGGTCGGCTTTGTTGCTCATATTGAAAACAAGCTCACCGCCGTTCATAAGCTGTTCGTGGGTAACGTAGCATCCGTCAAGTGCTTCGCCGTTGAGGGTTACACTGCTGACATAAATATTATTGTCGCTCTGGTTATTTGCAGTAACTTTAAGTGTTTTACCGTTTGAAAGAGTAATTTCGGCTGAATCAACATTCGGTGAACCGATCCAGTATTTATCCGTTCCTGCAAGAGGATAGAAGCCGAGTGCGGAGAAAACATACCAGGTGCTTGTTGTTCCGCCATCGTCGTTACCGTCAAGGCCGTTTATATCGTTGCTGAAACGGTTCTTAAGAGTCCAGCGCACCCATTTCTGTGTAAGGTCGGGTCTGCCCGCATTGTTGAAAAGATAGGGTGTATGGATATCATGCTGATTGCCTATCCAGTAACCGTGACCGGGGTCAATCGCAGCCCTGGTGAGGGAGGCATCTTCCATGAATTTTTCAAGCTCGCTGACAAAATATTCTTCCGAACCGAAAAGCTCAATCATACCCTCGATATCGTGCTGTGCCGCCCATCTCCAATGCCTTGCGCTTCCTTCGGAATAGCAGTTCGCAAACTTCTTAATCATAACGGCATCATAGAACTCCGTTATATACGGACTGAAATTCCAAACGAAAGAACCGTCGGAGTTTCTTGCCTGGAAATACTTTGTTTCAGGATTGAAAACATTCTTGTAGTACATGGATTTCTCG
>JAZSDF010000019.1:0-15408 GCA_045531035.1 Acutalibacteraceae bacterium
TCGACAGAGGGCAGAGCAAAATACAATAAGCATGTCAAATACGGCGACCATGATATTTTCAAGGGTCTGACCTTCTGGGCACCCAACATCAACATTTTCCGTGACCCCCGTTGGGGCAGAGGTCAGGAAACCTTCGGCGAAGACCCCTTTCTCACAGCTGAACTTGGTGTTTCGTTCGTAAAAGGTATTCAGGGTGACGGCGAATTTCTTAAGGCGGGTGCTTGCTCAAAGCATTTTGCCGTTCATTCGGGTCCTGAAAAAACAAGACACGGATTTGATGCAATAGCCGATATGCACGATATGTGGGAAACATATCTTCCTGCATTTGAAAAGACCGTAAAATCGGGCGTTGCCGGTGTTATGGGTGCATATAACAGAACAAACGGCGAACCCTGCTGTGCTCATTCCTATCTTCTTGTGGATGTTCTCCGCAAGAAGTGGAACTTCGACGGATATATCGTTTCCGACTGCGGTGCACTCGGCGATATTTATAAATTCCATAAGTCTGTTGAAACAAAAGCTGAAGCGGCTGCGGTTTCGCTCAAGAACACCTGCGACCTCAACTGCGGCGAAACATATGACGCACTTATTGATGCATATGAGCAGGACCTTGTAACTGAGGATGAAATCACTGCGGCGGCTGAAAATCTTTTCGCTATCCGTTATCTTCTCGGCGAGTTCGAGGAGGTAAGACCCTATTCGGACATTGGTTTTGATAAGCTCGACAGTAAGGAACATAAGGCTCTCAACCTCAAAACGGCGGAGCAGTGCATTGTTCTTCTTAATAACAAGGAAAACTTCCTTCCTCTTGATAAAAATACAAACAAGAAGATTGCGGTTGTAGGTCCCAACTCTCTTTCCGTTACCGCTCTTGAAGGCAACTATAATGCCTACGCTTCCGAATATGTGACCGTAGCCGACGGTATCAGAAGAGTTTTCAGGGATGCGGAAATTTTTGTTGAAAAGGGCTGCAACTACTGCGATGAATATCTCAACCATTGGAGCGGCTTCCAGAACATGATAAGCGACGGTATTGCAACCGCAGCAGAAGCCGATATCACAATTCTTGCACTCGGTCTTGACCAGTCAATTGAGGGTGAAGACACAGGCTTTGACAATGACTACACCTCATGCGGCGACAAGCGTACACTCTATCTTCCCGCAACTCAGCAGAAGCTTGCAGAAGCAGTTTGCGATGTGTGTGATAACGTTATTGTTGTTCTTCTTTGCGGAAGCTCCATTGACGTCGGCGAAAAGGTAAGAAACCACGCAAAGGCAGTTATCCACGCATGGTATCCAGGTTCACTTGGAGGACTTGCACTTGCAAATATTCTTGCAGGCGATGCAAATCCCTCGGCAAAGCTTCCTGTCACAATCTACAAGGGCGACCACGATATGCCCGATTTCGAGGATTATAACATGAAAGGCAGAACCTACAGATACATTGACGGCGATGCGCTTTATCCCTTCGGTTTCGGTCTTTCATATACAAATTATAAATATGATAACGCAAAGCTTGTTTCGGCAGATGACGAAAAGATTACCGTCAGCACAGAGGTTGAAAACATCGGCGGTATCGCAGGTAAGGAAATTGTTCAGGTTTATGCCGCATATACCGACAGCCGTGTTGCAACTCCTCATTGGCAGCTTTGCTCACTCAAATCTATTCCCCTTGAAGCGGGCGAAAAGAAAGAAATTTCTCTCGATATCGACCGCTACTGGGTAAAGGCAGTTACGATGGACGGCGAAAGAGTTGACCCCGACGGGAAGATTACTCTCTATATCGGCGGACATCAGCCCGACAGCGTAAGCAACGAACTTCTCGGCTATTCCTGCCTTAAAATTGAACTTTAATAAAGCAAAAAGCTCCGACTGATAGTCGGAGCTTTTGTTATTGCTTTCTTATTATTCCGTTTTCAACTGCGGTATGGGCACAGAGTTTAAGAATTTCAACAACTCTTTCGGGGATATCGGGCGGCAAAAAGCTGTTACCAAATATGCTTTCTCCAAAAATCATTTCGTAAAAGCAAGCGCTTGCAAGATAACATCCGAGGTCGTTGCCGTGGAAACCGTCCTCGGTGAGTCTGTCGCCGATGGGAGTGTTTCTTGCGGTCTGCCATGCTCTTCCGCTGGGAATAATGAGGTTTATATCCGCTTCAAGAGAAGCGTCGGCATAGGCTTCGGTCAGCGCGCGGTACATCTCCTGCTGACTTCTGCCGTAATTTGCAAATCCGGGATGATTGCATCCGCTTTCGTATGCCCATGTCTGGTGAAGCATTATTCTTGCATCGGGCTTCATCATGCGGCAATATTCCGCAAGCTCTGAAAGATAGGGCGAATAGCTTTCCGGAATTCCGCTCAGATGACTGCATTGCTGAAGAGTTATAACATCCCAGTCCTCGTCCTCGACTGCCTCGTGAAGCGCAACGCCGTCGGGTCTGTTCATTTCCGTTTCAAACGGAAGATATATTTCATAATCATATGCATCTTTTTCTTCACGCCAGTTTTTCCAGTGCTGTTCGAGGGAACATCCGCCGATGAAAAGATTGCAAAGAAGCAGTTCCTTGCCTGCCGCTTTTGCCATGTGAGGCAGGAATTTATGTGCGTTGGTCGAAAAACTGTTGCCTATTGAAAGTACGTTCATATTTTTTCGCCTTTCGTGATTTTAGAAAGAATTTTTCTGTCGTTATCGTCGTTGCATCTTTCCATCATAACGAAATAAATCGTGATAAGGAAAAGATAGGGGAAGGGTGCGAAGATACCGGGGTTGACAAGCGACATAAGTTCAAGTCCGATATAGGAAATAAACAGGATAATATTAAAGAATGTGCGGTTTTTATGTAATGTTTTGATGCGCTGATAAATAAGATATCCGTAGGCGGCGATGCCGAAGATACCGAAGCTTCCGAAAATCTGAACGGGCGAGCAATGATACCAGCAAAGGGCAAAATCCGCACTCTTGTGAACATCTCTGTTGCCCATGTAACCTATGCCTCTGCCGAAAAGGGGATTTGCTTTGAAATCCTCAATTCCTCTCGAAATAAGCTGAAGTCGGATTGAGTTTTCATCGGGGTCAATCAGACGGAGCAGGGTATAGCTCATCATATCAATCCATGTTCTGTATGTAAGAGCCGTAACAACGAGGGTAACGCCGATTATTGCTGCGATTGCGGGTCGGTGCCTTTTGTCAAGAACAAACATCGCAACAATGCAGATTATCAGTTCAATCATGCCGAAAAGCATACCGCCTCTTGAACCCGTGAAAAGGATGAGGATATAATCGAGAATTCCGATGAAGAAAAATCCGAAATCCTTTGCGGAGAGATAAAATGCAAAGGGCATTGCAAGCATGAGCATGGTCGCACCGTTGTTGCGCCACTGGAACGGAATAATTTCAAAGCCGTCCGTAAGGAGATCACGGTTGCTGAAATATTCTTCAAAGAGGCAAACGGCAAGCAGACAAATGACACAAACCATCATTTTTGAAAATTTTTCGCTGAATGAGTAATGGTCGTGTGATTTCAGAGATGCACTCATGTAAGAATATATGATGAGCATTGCAAATCCGAGCATGAAAACGTGGAAGATTGAGGTGTAGAAGAAATATTCCTTGAAGGTGATTATACCGATACCGCCGAGTGTGACTGCAAGTGAGGCTGCAAGAATACCGCCAAAGCACATTCCTTTGGAGAATTTTGCCTTGAAACGGACAAAGTGAATGATAATCAGAATGACCATAACGGGCACGACCCACCAATATCCGAGAAAGGTGCTGAATGAGTTTTTGCACCGTATCGCAAAGCAGGTGGTGAACATGATAATCTGAAGAAGGGGCATCCAGTCGTTGGTGAGTGCCATCGTAACGCCGAAAATCAGCACAAAAATAACCGTACCGACGATTTCGTTTCCGCTGAAAACAATGCCGACTGCGGCGATGAGAAGGAGCACCGTGAACCAGTCGGACACCAGGAATTTCTTTATCTTTTCCGTAAAACCACCCCGATTCATAATAAAATCAAGATATAATAACATTATAAATATAGCAATATTTTCTTGCAAAGTCAATTAATGTTACAACATTGTAATTTATGACAATATTGTAAATTTTGGAAAAAGGACTTGATTTTTCCGTAATAAGAGGCTAAAATACAAATTAGCACTCGGGAACATTGAGTGCTAAAACGATACCGCTTCAAAAAGTATAAATTATTTATCGGAGGTAATATATCATGACTATTAAACCGCTTGCAGACAGAGTTGTTGTTAAGGCAGTTGAGGTTGAAGAAACCACAACAAGCGGAATTATCCTTGCTGCATCCGCTCAGGAGAAGCCCCAGATTGCAGAAGTTGTTGCAGTCGGCCCCGGCGGAATGATTGACGGCAATAACGTTGAAATGTACGTTAAGGTTGGCGACAAGGTTATCACAAGCAAGTATTCCGGCACAGAAGTCAAGATCAACAAGGAAGAATACACCATCGTCAAGCAGAGCGATATTCTTGCTATCGTAGAATAATTTACAGGAGGAAACACTAATGGCAAAGCAGATAATTTACGGCGAAGAAGCCCGCAAGGCTCTTCAGGCAGGCGTTGACAAGCTTGCTAATACAGTTAAAATCACACTCGGCCCCAAGGGCAGAAACGTTGTTCTTGATAAGAAATACGGCGCACCCCTCATCACAAACGACGGCGTTACAATCGCAAAGGAAGTTGAACTCGAAGATCCGTTTGAAAACATGGGCGCACAGCTTGTTAAGGAGGTTTCAACAAAGACAAACGACGTTGCAGGTGACGGTACAACAACCGCTACTCTTCTCGCTCAGGCTCTTATCAGAGAGGGCATGAAGAATGTTACCGCAGGCGCAAACCCCATGGTAGTCAGAAAGGGTATGGCAAAGGCTGTTGAAGCGGCAGTTGCTTGCCTTCAGAAGAATGCAAAGCCCGTTTCAAGCTCAACGGATATCGCAAGAATCGGCACTATTTCTTCGGGTGACGAAGAAGTGGGCAAGTTCATTGCGGACGCTATGGAAAAGGTTACATCAGACGGCGTTATCACCGTTGAAGAATCAAAAATCGCTGTTACCGAAGCAGAAGTTGTTGAAGGCATGCAGTTTGACAGAGGATATATCTCACCCTATATGGTAACAGATACAGATAAGATGGAAGCAGTTATCGACGATGCTCTTATTCTTATCACCGACAAGAAGATTTCAAGTATTCAGGACCTTCTTCCTCTTCTTGAGCAGATTATGCACGCAGGCGGAAAGCTCATCATCATTGCAGAGGATGTTGAGGGCGAAGCTCTTTCAACAATTCTTGTTAACAAGCTCCGCGGTGTGTTCACCGTTGTTTGCGTAAAGGCTCCCGGTTTCGGCGACAGAAGAAAGGAAATGCTTCAGGATATCGCTATCCTCACAGGCGGTGAGGTTATCACTTCCGATCTCGGTCTTGAGCTTAAAGATACACAGATTTCACAGCTCGGCAGAGCACGTCAGGTCAAGGTTTCAAAAGAAAACACAATCATCGTTGACGGCGTGGGCGCAAAGGAAGAAATCGCTTCAAGAATCGGACAGATTAAGCTTCAGATTGAAAACACAACCTCCGATTTTGACAGAGAAAAGCTTCAGGAAAGACTTGCAAAGCTTTCGGGCGGTGTTGCGGTTATCAAGGTCGGTGCCGCAACAGAAACCGAAATGAAGGAAAAGAAGCTCCGCATTGAAGATGCTCTTGCAGCAACAAAGGCAGCTGTTGAAGAAGGCTGTGTTGCAGGCGGCGGTGTTGCTCTTCTCAACACAATCGACGATGTTAAGGCACTTCTTGACGCAACAGACGATGCAGACGAAAAGACAGGCATCAAGATTGTTCTCAAGGCACTTGAAGAACCCGTTCGTCAGATTGCCGCAAACGCAGGTCTTGAAGGCTCAGTTATCGTTAACGAAATTCTTTCATCTGACAAGGTTGGCTACGGCTACAACTTTGCTGACGATACCTATTGCGACATGGCTGCAGCAGGTATTCTTGACCCCAAGAAGGTAACACGTTCCGCACTTCAGAACGCTGCTTCCGTTGCAGCTATGGTTCTCACAACAGAGAGCCTTGTTACCGATAAGCCCGACCCCGCAGCAGATGCAGCTCAGGCAGCAGCTATGGCAGCTCAGGGCGGCGGAATGTATTAAAATATCGCTTTGCGTAGCGAAAAATTGAGGCTTGCACGAAAACCGTGCAAGCCTTTTTGCATTATTAATCCAGTTCAAACTGACCCGTATAGAGCTGATAGTATTTGCCTTTCTGATCAATAAGGTCTTCGTGGTTTCCTCTTTCAATGATTTCGCCCTGTTCGAGCACCATAATGGCATCGGAATTGCGTACGGTTGAAAGTCTGTGAGCGATAACGAATACCGTTCTGCCTTCCATGAGCTTATCCATGCCTTTTTCGATAAGGCGTTCCGTTCTCGTGTCGATTGAGCTTGTTGCTTCGTCGAGGATAAGAACGGGCGGGTCGGCAACTGCGGCTCTTGCGATTGCAAGAAGCTGTCTCTGACCCTGCGAAAGGTTTGCACCGTCACCCGTAATCATTGTGTCATAGCCCTCGGGGAGTCTTGTGATGAAGGAATCGGCGTTTGCAAGCTTTGCGGCGGCGATGATTTCTTCGTCCGTTGCGTCGAGCTTACCGTAAGCGATATTATCTCTTACCGTGCCCGTGAAAAGATGGGTATCCTGGAGAACCATTGCCATTGAACGGCGAAGCTCCGCCTTCTTTATTTTCTTGATGTTTATGCCGTCATAGGTGATTTTGCCTTCGTTGACATCGTAGAAACGGTTGATAAGATTTGTGATTGTGGTCTTACCCGCACCCGTTGAGCCGACAAATGCGATTTTCTGACCGGGCATAGCGTAGAGCGAAACATTCTTGAGAACGGTCTTTTTGCCGTCGTAGCTGAAGGTTACATCATGGAAACGCACATCGCCCTTCCATTCGGTATAGGTCAGAGTGCCGTCGCCGTGGGGATGCTTCCATGCCCATATTCCCGTTCTTTCTTCACACTCGGTGATGCTTCCGTCGGGATTCTTGCGAGCATTGACGAGGGTAACATAACCGTCATCTTCTTCAACGGGGGTATCGATGATTTCGAAAATTCTTTCTGCACCTGCAAGGGCGGCGATGATGTTGTTGAACTGTTGTGAAATCTGTGTTATCGGCTGGAAGAACTGCCTTGTGTAAAGCAGGAAGGTCATGAGTGCGCCGACAGAAAGACCCCAGAAGGATTCCTCGGGAACGGTCATGATAACAATCGAGCCGATGGTTGCCGAAGCGGCATAGGTGAGATATGAGATGTTACCCATGATGGGCATGAGAATACTTGCATAGGTGTGGGCATTGGTTGCGGCGTTGCGAAGATTTTCGTTAATCTCTGCAAAGTCCTTCTTTGCGGCGGGTTCATGGCAGAAAACCTTGACAACCTTCTGTCCTTCAATGAATTCTTCGATATATCCGTTGACTTCGCCTACGCATTTCTGTTGTGCTCTGAAATAATATGCACTCTTCTTGCCGAGAGTTTTTATGATAAAGAAGGCGGCAAAAAGAAGAATGATAACAAGTACGGTGAGCAGGGGGCTGTAATATGCCATCATGGCGAAGGTGCCGATAACCGTTACCGATGAAGCGATGAGCTGAACAAAGCTCTGGCTTATACATTCACGGAGCACATCGGCATCATTTGTATAGCGGCTCATGAGCTCACCGTGGGTATGGGTGTCGAAAAACCTGATGGGCAAATCCATCATATGATTGAAAAGGTCGCGTCTTATGAGGTTGAGTGTTTTCTGCGCAACCTGGAGCATGATTCTTGAATATGCGTAAGAAGAAATAACGCCGAATCCGTAAATAAATCCGAGGGAAATGAGGATTTTAACAAGCGGAGCAAGGAGCTCTGCGGTGATTTCGGAGCCTATAATCGGCATGAGGATATCGTCTGTTATTGTTTCAACAAAGGATGTGCCGATGATTCCCGCAAGGGAGCTTACAACAACAAAAATGAAAACGAGGAAAAGAAGTGCCTTTGATTTTCCGAGATATCCGAGAAGTCTTGAGAAGGTTTTCTTGGTGTTCTGCGGTCTCTGGAATTTGTTGCCCTGCGAAGGAGGGGCGGCTTTTTTTGCTTTGCGTGCCATTATTCTTTTCCTCCTTCCTGCTGTGAATTATAAACGTCGGTGTAAATTTCGTTTGTTCCGAGGAGTTCTTCGTGAGTGCCGACAGCGTTGATTTTACCGTCGTCAAGAACGATGATTTTGTCTGCGTGCTGAACCGAGCTTATTCTCTGCGCAACGATGAGAGTTGTGACATTTCCGTGATTTGCCTTGAAGCCTTCACGGATTTTTGCATCCGTTGCGGTGTCAACGGCGCTTGTGCTGTCGTCAAGAATAAGAACCTTGGGTGATTTGAGGAGCGCTCTTGCTATGCAAAGTCGCTGTTTCTGACCGCCCGAAAGGTTAACGCCGCCCTGACCGAGCTCGGTTTTGTAGCCGTCGGGGAATGAGGTGACAAAATCATGTGCCTGAGCGATTTTGCAGGCGTTGATGATTTCCTCTTCTGTTGCATTTTCGTTGCCCCAGCGGAGATTGTCCTCGATTGTGCCAGTGAAAAGAAGGTTGACCTGAAGCACCATTGCAACAGCATCTCGGAGATTTTTGAGCGTGTAGTCCGCAACGGGTCTGCCTCCGACTTTTACAACACCTTCCGTAACATCGTAAAGTCTCGGAATCATCTGAACGAGGGTTGTTTTTGCCGAACCCGTACCGCCGATAATTCCGACGGTTTCGCCCGAACTGATGTGAAGATTGATGTTGTCAATAACATTCTTTTTGCCGTTCTTTTTGTATTTGAAGCAGACACCGTTCATCTCAATTTCGCCGTTTTTAACGGTGAGTTCGGGGTCTGCGAGGCTGTCGTTGATTTCGGGAGTTTCCGCAATGACCTCGCCGATTCTCGTGAACGATGCTCTCGACATCGTTGCCATAACGAAAATCATAGATATCATCATGAGCGACATGAGAATCATGTTGACATAGGTGATAAATGCGGTGAGCTCGGAAACTGCCATTGTGCCTTGAATAACAAGATTGCTTCCGAACCAAAGAATTGCAATGATGCAGCCGTAAACTGTCATCTGCATAATGGGACCTGAAAGGATAACAAGCTTTTCCGCAAAAATTGATGCATCACGGAGCTCATCGTTTGAAAGCTTGAATTTATCTTTTTCGTGCTTTGCTCTTACAAACGCTTTTACAACTCTTGCGCCGATGAGTGTTTCCTGAATCGAGGCGTTGAGTCCGTCGTATTTTTTCATAAGCTTATTGAATCTCGGAAGAGCAAGACTGCCCATGAGTCCGAGAAGAATAAGCATGACGGGTGCGGCAACGGCAAAAACCACGGCGAGCTCGCTGTTGATTGCCTTTGCCTTTGAAAATGCCATGACAAGCATAATAGGTGAACGCACGAACATTCTGATAACCATGGTGTAGCCCATCTGAATGGTGTTAACATCGGTTGTCATTCGTGTAATCAGTGAAGGGGTGCTGAATCGGTCTATGTTTGCAAAGGAGAAATCCTGAATTTTCGAAAAAATGGCATTTCGGAGATTTGCACCGAAGCCCATACCTGCTTTTGCCGCAACCCTTGCTGCACCTGCGCCTGCGACAAGAGATAAGAGTGCCATGATAACCATTTTTCCGCCTTCGCGAAGAACATACTCCGTACCTGCACCGCCGAGTATACCCTTATCGACCATATCGGACATAACAAAAGGAATCTGTGTTTCCATGTAAACTTCAATAATTATAAGCAAAGGGCACAGTATAGAAAGCAGACGGTAGCCTTTTGTTTGTTTCAGAAGTGTTTTAATCATCCTTATCATCTCCGTTTCTTCTCTTTTTCATTATATTAAACAGCTCTCTGTCGCTCATTCCGTCGGGAGAAAGGTTATCTGCAATTCGGGAAAGCATATCCGAAAAAGCGGTTATTTCTTCATCTGAAAATCCGCTGAACATCGCTTTGTCAACTCTGTCACATTCGGATTTGCCCGCAAGACGGATTTCCTTGCCTTTTTCGGTAAGGCGCAGACGGTTTATACGGCGGTCGTTTTCATCGGAGGTTCTTTCAATAAATCCCGATTTGCTCATTCGTTTGAGGCTTGTTGCAATCGAAGCGGGGGAGACTCCGAGAAAATTCGCAAGTTCTTTCTGTGAGCAGTCGCCGTGTTCGTTAAGATATTCAAGAATTTCGGGCTGACCTCTGTAAAGCTTCATTCCCGAAAGTGCGGTTGAAATCGCATAGCGGTGGAGCAGAGTGACCCTGCACATCTTCTTGACGGCATTTTTGTATAAATTTGACATTTTTTCACCTCATATGTCGAATTGTTAAATGCTTAACAATTAATCGGTTAACAATTGATTATTTTATAACCTCCTGACAGAAAAGTCAAGAGGTCGTTATATTATTACATTTTAATATCATTCAGAGATTTGAAAACGTAACCGTTATTCCTTGCCCAGTCAATGATATTTCCCAGAGCTTCGGCATTGTCAGGCGAAACGGAGTGGAGAAGAATGACCGCACCGGGATGAAGTCTTGCGGTAACGGTGTCAAAAGCGTACTGACCGCCTTTCGTGCTGTTAACATCCCAATCAGCATAGGCACATGACCAGAACACAGAGGTCAGACCCATAGAGCTTACAAGCTCAAGTGCATTTTCATTATATGACCCTTCGGGGAAACGGAAGAATTTGCTTGAGTATCCGTAGTTTTCACGCAGATAGTTTTCACAGGCGAGGATTTCATCCGCCATTCTCTGCCTTGAAATTTCCGAAAAATCGGGATGCTTTGCCGAATGGTTTCCTACGATATGTCCCTCATTTATCATTCGTGCGATAAGCTCGGGAGAGGATTTTATATGGTCGAGGGTGCAGAAAAAGGTAGCGGGAACCTTCTTCTCTTTCAGAGTGTCTAGGACTTTATCCGTGCAGCCGTTCTCCCATCCGCAGTCGAAGGTAAGATACAGTACTTTTTCGGTTGATTTTGTATCATAACACACAGCTTTGTATCCCGTTGACTCAAAATATTTCTGTGCTGTTTGAGATATGTGGTGGGGTTTGCCGTCTTTTGCAACGCCGTAGCTGTGTTCTTTTTTCTCTGTTGAAATACCTCTTGTGTTTTCAGGGTCGTTGACTGTGAAAGTCATCGGGGGAAGAATGTTTTTGCCGTCTCTTTTATCCTCAACGCTTGCACCTGCGTTTGCATTTGTTTCTTCAAGCGTATCATTTTTTGAGCAGGCAGAGGTGAACAACATAATAAAAATGAGAGAAATTGTTAAAACTTTCTTCAAAAATAACACCTTGCTTTATATATTTTTATCGGTTATATTATAACCCGTAAAAGAAAAAATATAATTTTTAAAAATTTATGCAACAAAAACTGATGTTTGCAACACTAATAAAGCGAGAGTGGTAAGGAGGGGAATTTTGAGCGCTCAAATCAAAGAACTCGTTACACTGGCGAAAAACGGAGATGCCGAGGCATTCGGCGAACTGTATGAATTATATTATAAAGATATGTATTGCTATGCCTGCTATGTTACGGGCAGCGAAGCTCTTGCACAGGATGCTGTTTCGGACGCTGTTTTATCCGCTTTTCGGCAAATAAAAGCTCTCAAGAAAGCAGAGGCGTTCAAAGGATGGCTCTTTAAAATACTGTGTGCCTCTTGCAAAAGATATTACACGGAGGAACAAAAGAAAAAAGCGTTGGTATATCTCGATGACGGTGACAGGGGACAGCCCGAACCGATGAGCTTTGAAAGCATAGAGCTTTCAGTAGAACTGAAAAAAGCTCTGGAGGTTCTTTCGTCGGAGGAAAGAGAAATTATTCTGCTCAGTGTGTTGGGCAATTACAAAAGCCACGAGATAGCCGATATGCTTGATTATCCGCCGTCGACCGTTCGCTCGAAGCTTAAGCGTTCGCTCGCAAAGCTCAGAACGGCACTCGGCGAGAATTGAAGGGAAGGAGGTTTGGATGATGAAGAACGATAAACAGATGATTGATATGCTCAGAAGTGAGTTTAAAAACAGCTCCGAAAGTGTAAATATACCTCTGAAGCTGCAAAAGGAAAGCATGGTTGCCATGCTGAAAAACGAAGAAAACAAGGAAACGGATTTTTCTGTTAAAACGGGGACAAAGCTTGTTGTTATCCGCAGAATGGCTGCGGCTGCGGCTATGCTGGCGGTTGTTATTGTCGGCGTGTTGGCGATGAGAGCGGACGGAGTAAAGGTTATCAAAAGAGATACTTTCTATAAAAGCTATGAAGGTGCGCAGATTGTGAAAAGTGCGCAGAGCTATGAAGAAATCGAGGTTGCCGTGAAAGAAATTCTCGGCGAAAGCAAACCCGTATCTGCCACGCAAGGTCAAAGCAATACCGTCCAAAGCGGAAAAAACCAGACAGTTATCAACGGCGAAGAAATTCTCGGCAAGCTTTATGAGGGCTACCGCAATATAGATGTTGTCGAAAAAAATGCGGATATGCTGACATCGCTCGATGATATTGAGGCGGACATTGTAAAGAACAACGGCAAATATCTTTATATTGTAACAACGGGGAAAAATCTGCAGACGGGCAATATGACGGAGCAGATAAAAATCGTCAGGACATCTGACAAAAATGAAACGGATGTTGTTTCAACGCTCACTCTTTCGGATAATTCCGTTGCGGGAGCATTTGAAGAATGTATCGAGATATATATCAAGAATAATATTCTCATCGCAATTCTCGGCAAGACGGATTTTGATACCGAAGCCGTTACAAGAGCGGTTTATTATGATATTTCGAACCCTGAGAAGCCTTTGAAGATTCGTGAGCATACGCAGGACGGCAAATATCTTTTCTCGTCTCTTGACAGCAGCAGCTTTTGCCTAGTTACCGATAAACAGGTTGTGATGAACGAAACGGAACTTGTTCCGTCGTTCACTGTTGACGGAAAAGCCGAAAGCCTTGATGCGGAAGAAATCTTCATCTCGGTCAATGACCCCGAAGCCTCATTTATTTTTATTACTGTAACAGACATTACTGCGCTGAACAATCCCGTGGGACGCCTTGCAATTCTCGGAAGCGGTAAACAGCTTTATTGTTCTGAAAGCACAATTGCCGCCACAAGAGAGTTTGTTTCCGTTGACCCGGACAAAAACGGTGCATATCCGAGCTTAACTGAAATATACCGTTTTAACATCAACGGTTCGTCAATTTCTTTTGCCGGTTCATATGTTGTTGAAGGCTCTGTTGTCGGAGGCGTCTGCGTAATCGGTGAAAACGGCTATATGACGGCGGTTTCATCTGCTGCGGAGTCAAGCAATGTTTATGTTTTTGACAACAGCATGGAATTTGTCAGCGGTCTCAAGCAGATATTACCGCAGAAAAAGGTCGGCAATGTCAGATTTATCGGCGATAAGGGATATCTTTCTTCGGAAGATGAAACATTAATAATCGATTTTTCGTCTCCGAAGTCTCCGAAGGTTGCGGGTACGGTTTCTTCAAAGCCTTTCACAGGCAATCTCTATGAAATTTCCGCAGCAAAGCTTCTCGGAATAAGCATGAATGATGACGGGACGGCAACTTTCCGTCTGTTTGATGTGAGTAATTCCGACAGTCCGTCCGCAACGGCAGAATATACCCTTGCAAAGAATTGTATGCCTCTTTCGCTGTCGGACACCCGCAGTGTGATGATTATTCCCGAGAAGAATATTTTTGGTGTACCCGTTGTGCTCAATGACGGTCAAATCGGCTCCGAGATTTCCGCTTATATGCTTTTTGATATTTCGGACGGAAATATTTCTCCGATAGGTTCATGCCGTCACGATGAGCATTATGTAGGCGATGCCGCAGTCAGAGCTGCTTATATTGACGGAACGGTCTATACCGTTTCGGGTAAAAGAATATCTGCGTTTTCTGTCGATACATTCGAAAAAACTGCGGAATGTGAAATAAGATAGCAAGAATCTTCACCTCCCTAATAATATATACATTATATTATGCTTTACGGATGGATGGGGCAGGTGAGTTCTTATAAATAATGCCGTGCTCTTTGGGGAAAGAACACGGCAGGGGGAAAAGATGTAGTGGAGGCGGGGTGTATCGGCACAATACACCCCGCCGAATCTCATAAGTCGTCTGCGTCCTGAATGGGGCGCAAGTCATCGTAAGGCGTACCCGTGTAGCTTCCGAGCACATCGGTAGGGATACCCTCATCCTCAAGGTCGTATCCGCGGTTGGTTCTTTCCTTTGAAAAATGCCATTGCGCCTTGTTTTCTTTTCTTTTATCGGGAAAATTAAAGGGCATAACAAAGCTCCTTTCAGATATATTTAATCTTATTATTTGCCTGTGATTTTGTTAAAATACAAAAATCTGTCAAAGAATATGCATTTTTCGTTAAAGGTATTGGCAAATATAGTGACTTGACAAACGGTTATATTATGTGTAAAATTATATTCGTAATTCAGAATAGGTCAGAAGGCACAAAATTATTTTATAAGGATGGTAATTAAAATGAAAAAGACAGTTTCCATGTTGCTTGCAGTTCTTGTTGCGGCAATCACAATTTGCACATTTGCTACATCGGCATTTGCTGATACAACAACTACTGCTGCAGCAACAACAGAATCAAACAACGGAATAACAGACCCCGATGACGGCAGACTTGAAACAACAACCACAACAAAGGCTACAACAACAGCTGCTCCCACAACAACAGCTGCTCCCACAACAACAGCCGCTCCCACAGCAACAGCTGCTCCTACAACAACAGCCGCTTCCGGAACAACAACATCAACTGTTACAACAACAAAAGCAACAACAACAGATGAAGCTGTTACTCTTAAGCCCGGTCAGACTGTTATTGACGAAGGCCCCACAACAGCAACAAAGAAGCCCGCAACAACAAAGAAGCCCGCTGCTAATGTTTCAACAATTCCCAACACAGGCAGCAGCGTTGCAGCTCCTGTAATTGCTCTCCTTGCTCTCGCAGCAGGTACAGTTGCAGTTGTTAAGACAAAGAAGGATAACTGATTAATCTGAATTCAAAGCCCTCATTATGAGGGCTTTTCTTTTTGCCGAGCAAATGAAACACACGGCAAGGTTGAGAAGAAGGATAAAAAAGATTGAAAAAAGGTGTTGACAAACGGGGCTGGATTTGGTAATATAGTCGAGCACTCCGCAAGAACGGGGATGCGACGCACCTTGAAAATTAAACAACGATTGATAGAAAAAATACCCTTGAAGATTAATTTGAGTATGTACTTCAAGTACAGCAGTAATTCTCGAGAAAAACGAGAAACAGATGTCAGATGGACATCACGAGCGATTAAGCTCTA
>JAZSDF010000162.1:0-2840 GCA_045531035.1 Acutalibacteraceae bacterium
CCTTGTAAAATGGTATTACCAAATACAAGGAGGTTATTTTTATGTTTAATAAGAAAACCAAACTGAAGCTCACGGACTTTGAGTGTAACCTTTTAGGGGGCGGAATGAATGAGTTTCGCAATATACTTCTCGCAGAGGGCATATCAACAGAGTACGTTGACGAACTGCTATTGAAAATTATCAACCAATCAGAACGATAGGGGGTGATACTATGTCAGATTTTATTGAAGATTTTTATTACGGAAACATTGAGCCGCAGGGATCGAATTCCGAATTCAGATCCGAACTGAAGAAAAAGCTTGACCGTCTTACGCAACTTGAAAAAGCTCTTTCAGAAAAACTGCAGAACGAAGAAAAAGAGATGCTTGCTGAATACATTGAAAAGAATCTGGATTTTTTATCAACAAGTCAAGTTGATTCATTTGTCAGAGGATTCAGAATCGGCTCGGAATTCACACTGGATACTTTCGTGAAAAAATATTTATAGGAGTGATAAATTTGAACAAGAAGCCAAATCCGGAAAATGTCAGCAAAAAGTACCGTATCCGTGAAGGAGATACACTCTCGCGGGAATTGTTTCCTCAGGTAAAAAAGAACCCGCATTAAAAGCAGATCCCGAAAAACTGAAAGCAAAACTTTATGCAGAAAAAGAAATGAAAACAAATTCGGAAAGGAAAGATACTATGTTAACAGAAAAAGATTTCAACATTTTTAAACAGGCTTTTGAGATTGAGAGCAAAACAGGTATTCCTGTGATTATGACTTATTCCTTCTTCGCATCTGAAGATTATCGCATTCCGTATTCGTTATTTGAAATTTACAAATCTTATCTGGATGAAGAAACCATTCAGATGTTTATCAAGAACGGTAAAACCGATGATTATTTACCTGATGACATGTTTGATACACAGGCGGATTGGGTTACTGCAAATGAGTTCATCCAGATGGACAGCAGCCTTAGTTCATATGATTTGAACAAAGGTGATGTGATTCTTATCAATCCCGATATAAAGGAGCCTGACGGATTTGTTGTATTTAAAGTCTGCAATCAGCCTTTACTTGCCCATGAATCTATGCACGAAGACACAGACTGTCTCAAGCTTGTTTTTGCAGGCGAAAACCATCCGCTTGAAATCTATTGGGATAAAAAGTATCTGGATAAGCTCGAAATCATCGGTGCCTATGCAGGAGCAAAAAAGAATGATTAATTTTTGCAACCATTTGAACTTGAGAGTTTTTAAAAAGATTAATTCCAACTGAAAGGTTTATGTTTTTTTCTTTCTATGTGCAATGCCCCGCAGCTTTGTTCAAGCTGCGGGGCATGAATTTTACTGTTCCGAAAGTGTAATTTTCAGGAACAATATTTTACTTGAAGCAAAATAAAGTGTTGATATTGTTCCTGAAATGTGGTATGTTTATATTTGTATGATACAGACAAACGGAGGTAAGCTCTATGAACTATATAAAAGTTTCTCAAGCTGCGGAAAAATGGGGGATTTCAGCCCGCAGAGTACGTGTTCTTTGTGCCGAAGGCAAAATTGAAGGCGTGATTCAAAAGGGCAAGCTTTATATGATTCCCGAAAACGCACAAAAGCCTGCTGACGGCAGAGTGAAATATAATATTCTTGCTGATATCGAAGCGAAAAAGGCTCGTCTTTCAGATATGAGACCTCTTACCGCAGGTGAAGTTGAACGCCTTCGCGAAGAGTTTATGGTTGAATTTACCTACAACTCCAATGCTATCGAGGGCAACACCCTCACACTTAAAGAAACTGCAATGGCTCTTGAAGGTATGACCATTGACCAGAAGCCTCTCAAAGACCATCTCGAAGCCGTAGGACACCGTGATGCGTTCCTATATGTGCAGGATATTGCGACAAAGGATATGCCCATCAGCGAGAGCGTAATCAAAAACATCCACTCTCTTGTTCTGATAAACAGACCCGAAGATAAGGGCGTTTATCGCAGAATTCCCGTTCGCATTATGGGAGCTTATACAGAGCCTTTGCAGCCCTATATGGTTCAGCCTGCGATGGAAGGTCTTATAATTGAAAACAACAAGCGAATCGAAACAATGAATATCATCGAGCGCATTGCGCGTTTCCATCTTGAATTTGAGGGCATACACCCCTTTGTTGACGGCAACGGCAGAACGGGCAGACTTGTTCTGAACCTTGACCTCATCCGCAACGGCTATCCGCCTATAAACGTCAAATTCACAGACCGCAAGCGTTATTACGAAGCGTTTGATGCATATTACCGTGATAACGATGCAACAAAAATGACCGCCCTCATCGCAGAATACGTCAACGAAAGACTGGATGAGTATTTGGCTGTGCTGGAAAGTGACAATTAAAATAAAGAGGAACCTCAAATGGCTATTAAGAAAAATGAATTATACAGTTTTCTTTGTGGGCAAGCTGTGACCAGCTTCGTGGCGGTATGGATGCCTCACAATACAAAGACTATATTCTAACCTTGTTATTCGTCAAATATGTAACGGATAAATTCAAAGGTGTAATGTATGCGGATCTTACCGTTCCCGAAGGTGCAAGCTTTGATGATATGATTGCTCTCAAAGGTAACAAAAATATCGGCGAAGGAATTGATAAAATCATTGCATCTCTCGCTGAAGCAAATGAACTTCGTTGAGTTATCGACAACGTTCATTTCAATGACGAAAACAAACTTGGCAAGGGCAAGGAAATGGTTGATAAACTCAGCAAGCTTATTGCCATATTCCAGAGACCTGAATTTGATTTCAAAAACAACAAGGCAGGCGGAGATGATATTCTCGGCGATGCTTATGAATATCTTATGCGTAACTTTGCAACCGAAAG
>JAZSDF010000036.1:0-32113 GCA_045531035.1 Acutalibacteraceae bacterium
TCAAGAACCTTGATGTCAAGCGCAAGCGCCTGAAGTTCCTTGATGAGAACCTTGAATGATTCGGGAATACCGGGGGTGGGAACGTTCTTGCCCTTGACGATTGCTTCGTAGGTCTTTACACGGCCAACAACGTCGTCGGACTTAACGGTAAGAATTTCCTGAAGAGTATAAGCTGCACCGTAAGCTTCAAGTGCCCAAACTTCCATTTCACCGAAACGCTGACCGCCGAACTGAGCTTTACCGCCGAGGGGCTGCTGAGTAACGAGTGAGTAAGGACCTGTTGAACGGGCATGAATCTTATCGTCAACAAGGTGATGCAACTTAAGATAATACATGACACCGACTGTTACGGGGTTATCAAACTTTCTGCCCGTTCTGCCGTCGGTAAGAATTGACTTGCAGTCAAGACGAAGCTGAGGAACGGTTGAGGGATCAAATTCAACGCCCTTTGCGGCTGCTTCCTTTTCTGCCTCTTCCATTGCAACTCTGTTTGCTTCTTTAAATGCCTCGGTGATGTCCTCTTCGTGAGCACCGTCGAATACGGGAGTCATCATCTTATATCCGAGAGCTCTTGCGGCAAAGCCGAGGTGAACCTCGAGAACCTGACCGATGTTCATTCGGGAAGGAACGCCGAGGGGGTTAAGAACGATATCAAGGGGTGTACCGTCGGGAAGGAAGGGCATATCCTCCTGAGGAAGGATTCTTGAAACAACACCCTTGTTACCGTGACGGCCCGCCATCTTGTCGCCGACAGAAAGCTTGCGCTTCTGAGCGATATAGCAGCGGACAACCTTGTTTACGCCGGGTGAAAGCTCATCGCTGTTTTCTCTTGTGAAAACTTCAACATTAACAACGATACCGTATTCACCGTGGGGCACTTTGAGAGAGGTGTCTCTGACTTCCTTTGCCTTTTCGCCGAAGATAGCACGGAGAAGTCTTTCTTCTGCGGTAAGCTCGGTTTCGCCCTTGGGAGTAACCTTACCTACAAGGATATCGCCCGACTGAACCTCTGCACCTATTCTGATAATTCCGCGTTCGTCAAGGTTGCCGAGTGCATCCTCACCGACATTAGGAATATCTCTTGTGATTTCTTCGGGACCGAGTTTGGTGTCTCTTGCTTCGGTCTCGTATTCTTCAATGTGAATTGAAGTGTAAACGTCATCGCGAACGATTTTTTCGTTAACGAGAACGGCGTCTTCGTAGTTATAGCCTTCCCATGTCATGAAACCGACGAGAGCGTTTTTACCAAGGCTGATTTCGCCGTGATCCGTTGCGGGACCGTCTGCGATAACCTCGTTCTTTTCAACTCTCTGACCGACATCAACGATGGGACGCTGATTAATACATGTGCCCTGGTTGGAGCGGAGGAACTTGGTAAGCTCGTAGCTTCTGCTTGTGCCGCTGTCACCCATAACGGTGATGCTGTCTGCACAAACCTTGGTTACGGTACCTGCTTCTGCTGCAAGGATTGTTACACCCGAGTCAACAGCAGCTTTATATTCCATGCCTGTACCAACGATGGGAGCATCGGTCTTAAGAAGAGGAACAGCCTGCTTCTGCATGTTCGAACCCATGAGAGCACGGTTTGCGTCGTCGTTCTCAAGGAAGGGAATCATAGCGGTTGCAACCGAAACAACCATCTTGGGAGAAACGTCCATGTAGTCAACGGCGGTGTTGTCTACTTCCATGAATTCGTCTCTGTATCTTGCGGTAATCTTGTCCTTTGCGAAGCGGTTTTCGCTGTCAAGCGGTGCGTTAGCCTGAGCAACTACAAACTCGTCTTCTTCATCGGCTGTCATGTATATAACTTCATCAAGAACCTTGCCTGTTTCCTTGTCAATCTTTCTGAAGGGAGCTTCGATGAAGCCGTATTCATTGATTCTTGCGAAGGTTGCAAGGTAGGAGATAAGACCGATGTTGGGACCTTCGGGGGTCTCAATGGGACACATTCTGCCGTAGTGTGTATAGTGAACGTCTCGAACCTCGAAACCTGCTCTGTCTCGTGAGAGACCGCCGGGACCGAGAGCCGAAAGACGGCGCTTGTGTGTGAGCTCTGCAAGGGGGTTGGACTGGTCCATGAACTGTGAAAGCGGTGATGAACCGAAGAACTCCTTGATTGCCACCATAACGGGACGGATGTTGATAAGAGTCTGCGGAGTAATCTTATCTTCATCTTCCTGAGCCTGAATTGCCATTCTTTCACGGACAACTCTTTCCATTCTTGCGAGACCGATTCTGAACTGATTCTGAAGAAGCTCGCCTACTGAACGGATACGTCTGTTGCCGAGATGGTCAATATCGTCAACATTACCTACACGCTTGGTGAGGCAGTTGACATAGTTGACTGATGCGAAGATATCGTCAACAATGATGTGCTTGGGAATAAGGTCGTCGCAGCGTTCTGCCATTTCGGCAAGAAGAGCTGCCTTGTCCTCGCCGCACTTTTCAACGATTTCGTGAAGAACGGAGAAACGTACCTTTTCGTTGATGCCGATTGCATCAAGCTCATCCTTTGTGATGTCTGCGGGAAGAAGTGCTGCAGGATCAGTCATGCCGTTGGAGATAACGAACAGCTCGCTGCCGTCCTCACAAGCAACAACAACCTTCATAACACCTGCCTGCTCTATTTCGAGAGCCTTCTGCTTTGTTAAAATCTCACCGGGTTCGGCAAGAAGCTCGCCTGTATATTCGGAGATAACGGGCTGTGCAACCTTGCAGCCGGGAAGACGGTTGAGCAGAGAAAGCTTTTTGTTATATTTATAGCGGCCCACTCTGGAAATATCATATCTGTGCGGATCGAAGAAAAGATTATCAATATGCTGCTGTGCGGATTCAAGAGTTACGGGTTCACCGGGACGAAGCTTCTTGAACACTTCCATGAGAGCTTCTTCGGTGTTTCTCGTTTCATCCTTTTCCATGGTAGCTTCAAGCTTTGCATCTTCGCCGAAGAACTGACGGATGTCATCGTTTGAGCTCAGACCGAGTGCACGGATAAATGCAGTAATATAAATCTTTCTGTTCTTGTCGATACGGACGTAGAAGATATCGTTGATATCGGTTTCATACTCAAGCCATGCACCTCTGTTGGGGTTGATGGTGCTTGTGTAGAGCTCGATACCAGTCTTATCATGAGTCATTCCGTAGTAAACACCGGGAGAACGAACGAGCTGTGAAACGATAACACGTTCAGCACCGTTGATAACAAAAGTACCGCTCTCGGTCATTATGGGGAAATCACCCATGAATACTTCCGATTCTTTGATAATTCCTGTTTCTTTGTTCTGCAAACGCACTGTTACTCTCATGGGAGCCGCGTATGTGGCATCGCGTTCTTTACATTCGCGAACCGTATACTTGGGCTTATCATCCATGCGGTAATCAATAAAGCTGAGAACCCAGTTTCCTGTGTAGTCCGTGATGTCCGCCATATCACGGAAAACCTCCTTGAGACCGGTTTCAATGAACCACTGGTAGGAGGACTTCTGGATCTCAATCAGGTTAGGCATATCCATAACCTCATTGATTTTGCCGAAGCTCATGCGTGTGCAACTTCCTCGTTTAACGGGATTAACTTTCAGCATTAGGCTAAATTCACTCCGTTTCTTTGAAATTTCCATTTGGTGGAGAGCCGAAATTTTGCTTTGGAATCCCCTATATAAATAATTATTTATGCGCAAAATAATCATAAATTATAGGGTATTAATTTCCAGTATAATACGCAGTTTAGCATTATATGTCAATTGCTTTCAATTGTCAACCTTTTTATTATAAAAATATTTATATAAAATTTATTTTGTGCAATCATACGAAATTTTTAATATAAACAGAATAATTTTTGTGCAACTTTTTCCGATTTTTGTTGATTTTGACAGGCAAAAAACCAAACAGCAAAAATCGTGCCGTTTGGTTCAGATTTATACACTATTATAATATTTTAATCAGTTATTATAGGTTTTAATGCTTTTTCCGTTCCGCAAGCAGTAGGTTTTTCATAGCAAAGCGAATGAATATCCCCTGCCGTACATTCAAGAGAAAACACTCTTTGAGCTGTTTCATCAAGAGATGAAAGGTCAGCGGGTTTGGAAATAACGGGAAGAATTGCGGTCTCTTTTGACGCTTTTATAAGCTCCGCACCGCGCCTGTTAAAGCCTGTTATTCTGATATACGGAACAGCTTTATTAAGGTCGTCTGCGGTAACTCCGAGAAGACAATTCCACACAATTCTCCTTATTCTTGCATGGGAATATCTTTTGGTTTTGGCAAGAGAATAAAGCTCCTCAAGGGTTCTTGACTGCTTGGCAGCAGATAAGATTCTGTTTTCAATCCCCTCACTTATATCGGGAACTTTCACAAGTTCTTCCGCCGTAACAGTACGGATTTTATAAAGAACCGCACTCTCAATTCTGTTCATATCCGCAATTTCGGAACTGTCATAAATCTCTGCAGTACTGTCGGGAACGAGTTTTTTCCAAACACCGCCGTTTTTTATAAGCTCCCTTATCATTGACGCACCTGCGATATTTCCGTATGTCTCGTTGGAATCATGTGCCGCACCGAGTCTTTCAAATGTTACGGGATTTATTTTGCTTTCAAGTGCTTTTAAAGCAGATATATATTCGACTCCGAGAATATTATTGGGACTCTTTATTATATCCGCATATGCGGGATTGATTCTTCTGAGTGCATTTTCCCGCGCCGATGCGAATGATCTTCCTTTGTTAAGCTCTTCGGAAAGTAAGGCTTTTATTTCATTGCCGTAAACGGCATCTGCAGTTTCGGAAAGCAGACGGATATCCCCGCACTCGCTTCCGAACACGAGAGAATCAATAACACCGAAACCGTTCAGGATTTCCGCACCTGCTCTTGCAAAGCTCTGTGCACCCGACATTGCGTACACACTCGGGAGCTGCAAAACGAGGTCAACACCGTTTTCAAGGGCAGCCTTTGTTCTCACGGAATGATGAAAAACAGCAGGTTCTCCCCTCTGCACAAAGTTACCGCTCATTACGGCAACTACATGAGTATATCCCGCCTCCCGTGCTTTTTGCACAAGAAGCTTGTGTCCGTTATGAAAAGGATTAAACTCCGCTATTATTCCCGCAACCTTCATTTTCGGCACCTTTCATGATAATTTAATGTAATAAACACTTGAAAAAAAGGAAATATAAGTATATAATATAACAGTTATGAGCTTAAATCAAGCAAATATTCACTATTAGGAGTGTTAAAATTGAAAATTCTTGTAATTAACTGCGGCAGTTCATCCCTTAAGTATCAGCTTTTCGATATGGACAGCGAATCGGTTCTTGCAAAGGGCAACTGCGAAAAAATCGGTCAGGAAACAAGCTTTATCGGCGGTTCAGCTAACGGCGAAAAGTTTGAAACCCCCGTTTTCATGGCAAACCACACCGAAGCATTCCTTCAGGTTAAGAAAGCTCTCACCGAAGGCGCATCAAAGGTTATTGATGACCTGAGTGAAATTTCCGCTATCGGTCACAGAATAGTTCAGGGCGGCGCTCTCTTCAAGGAAAGCACACTTGTTACTGATGAAGTTGTTGCAGGCATCGAAAGCCTTTGCGACCTTGCACCCCTTCATAACCCCGCACACATTCAGGGCATCAAAGCATGTATTGATGTTTTCGGAAAAGACCTTCCCCAGGTTGTTGTTTTTGACAACGCATTCCATTCAACAATGCCCCCCGAAGCATATATTTTCCCCATCCCCTACGAATACTATGAGAAGTATCAGGTTCGCCGTTACGGCTTCCACGGCACATCTCACCGTTTCGTAAGCGCAAGATGCGCAGAAGTCATGGGCAAGAACATCGAGGACCTCAAAATTGTTACATGTCACCTCGGCAACGGTTCATCAATCACCGCTGTTAAGGGCGGCAAGTGCATCGACACAAGCATGGGTCTTACTCCCCTTGACGGTTTCATCATGGGCACACGCTGCGGCGCAGTTGACCCCTCCGTTATCACCTATCTTCAGCAGAAGGAAGGCTGGACTCCCGCAGAAACAGACACTATCCTCAATAAGAAGTCAGGTGTTCTCGGTATTTCAGGTGTAGGCAGTGACGACAGAGACGTTTCCGCTGCAGAAGCAAACGGCAACGAAAGAGCTCACCTTGCAAGAAGCATCCAGAAATATCAGGTGCGCAAGCTCATCGGCAGCTATGTTGCAGCCATGAACGGTGTTGACGCTATCGTATTCACAGGCGGTATCGGTGAAAACACAATCGACCTTCGTGCAGATGTTTGCAACAATCTCGCATATCTCGGCGTTGAGCTCGATGCAGAAGCAAACGAAATCATGCGCAGAGGCAAGGAAGGCGAAATCTCAACCGCAAATTCAAAGGTTAAGGTCTATGTTCTTCCCACTAACGAAGAGCTTGTTATCGCAAGAGATACAAAGGCTATCGTTGAAGCTATGTAATTCCGTAAATTTCGGGCAGTTCGTTACAGACTGCCCGCTTTTTATTTGTTGACTATTCCACACCCATATAGTATAATGTTTTATAATATATAAACATACGGAGGTAATTTGTTTGATTGCTCCGATTTTTAAAAGTGTCAAGGATGCCAAGGATTTTCCCGTTGGCGAAATAGCAAATTTCCCATGGGAGAAAGACGGAGATATTCATCCCGAAAGCTATGCGGGTTTCTTTGCAGTTGAAGGCGACGGACTTCATGCCGTTTTGTGGTCTTTTGAGGAAGATATCCTCTGCAGCTGCACAAATCGTGACGACCCCGTTTACACAGACAGCTGTCTCGAAGTTTTCCTCATGCCCGTTGAAGGAGATAACCGTTACATCAATTTTGAGGTTAACAAAAACGGCGTTTATCTCTCAGAAATCGGCACCTGCCGTGAGGACAGAGTTTTCATCAAAAGCTTCACCGACCTTGAGCCGATTATTGAAACTATGGAAATAACCGAGGACGGCAAAACCGCCTGGGGTTATGAAATCATAATTCCCGAAAATCTTATATCCGCACTTTACGGCACGGATTATCATGTTGATAACTCAATAATAAAAGGCAATTTTTATAAGTGTGCGGAGCTTTCAAAAAATCCGCATTTCGGCACATTCTTCCCCGTCAAAACAGAAAAACCCGATTTTCACCGACCCGAATTTTTCGGAGTTATTGAATTAAGAAAGGTATAAATATTATGGATAATACAATTGTTACAAAGCTTCTCAATGCGTTTGAATTTAAGGGTGAATTTGAAAAAAGCTCTCAGCTTCATGACGGTCATATAAATAACACCTATGTTTTTGATTTCCGTGAAGAGGGCGGAAAGCTCAACAAATATCTTGTTCAGGAACTTAACACATATGTTTTCAAGCAGCCCGAGGCACTCATGGAAAATGTTATGGGCGTTACAAGTTATATGCGAAAATATGTCGAGAAAAACGGCGGAGATGTTGACAGAGAATGTCTGCATGTTATTCCTGCAAAAAGCGGCAAGCCTTACTATATTGACGGCGAAAACCGTTTCTGGAGATGCTACAACTTCATTTACGGAGCACATTCATGCCAGAGCGTTGAAAACTCAGCGGTTTTCTTCAACGCTGCAAAGGCTTTCGGCAAATTCCAGTGCATACTCGCCGATTATCCCATCGATTCTCTGACAGAAACAATTCCCAATTTCCATAACACGGTTTCAAGATTTGCCGATTTCAAAAAGGCGGTTGCCGATAATCTTTCGGGCAGAGCTTCTCAGGCTCAGGAAGAAATCAAGTTTGTTCTTGACAGAGAAAACGACTGCTCAGTGCTTCTTGATATGCTTGAAGCAGGCGAGCTTCCTTTGAGAGTTACTCATAACGACACAAAGCTCAACAATGTTATGTTTGACAACGAAACAAACGAAGGAATCTGCGTTGTTGACCTTGATACCGTTATGCCCGGACTTTCACTTTATGACTTCGGCGACAGCATCCGTTTCGGTGCAAACACCGCCGCAGAGGACGAAAAAGATGTTTCAAAGGTTTCGTTAAGCCTTGAAAACTTCAGAGCATATACTCTCGGTTATCTTACCACCGCAGGCGAAAGTCTCACCAAAAACGAAATTGAACAGCTTGCATTTTCATCAAAGCTAATGACCCTTGAATGTGGCATGCGTTTCCTCGGCGACTTCATAAACGGCGATACATATTTCAAAACCGAATATCCCGAACACAACCTCGTAAGATGCCGCACTCAGTTTGCTCTCGTGGCTGATATCGAAAAGAAAATGGACGAGATGCAGAAAATCGTCTGTGACTGCTGCAAGGAACTCGGAATTTCAAAATGAGCGACCTCAATCTGCTGAGTGAACATGAATTCAAAAGAGAGGTTGTCAAGTGGCTTCTGAAATATGACCGCAACTTTTTTCAGTTCGAAGGCTACGATATTGACGACTACACCCTTCGGTATCAGATTCCCGATTATGATTACGTTCATGTTGATTCATTTATTGATGACAACGATGATGTTATCACATATCTGAAAGCAAAAATCCATTTGAACGCAACCTGCACAAGAAGTTTTCGTGAAGAAGAACTCGTTTTTTATCATGTACTCAGAACTTTTATCGACTCGCCCGAGGTTGAACCGTATCCCATGGGATATATCATAAAAGAATATAAGCACGGAAGATGATTTTTCAGGGGATACACGGGGGTGTATTCCCTGATTTTGTTATTGCAACACATTGTTGCGTGACTTTTCAAGAGATTTATGATTAAATTAAATCACGGAATGTTCCGTTTATTTCACGGGAGGTGAAAAAATGGCAAAGGTTTCAAAGAATATAAAAAAATTAAGAAACGAGAGAAAACTGACTCAGGATTCTCTTGCAGAAAAAATCAATGTCACAAGACAGACTGTTTCAAGCTGGGAAAACGACCGCACCCAACCCGATATTGAAATGCTTGAAACACTTGCAAATGTATTTGAGGTCAGCCTTGAAGAAATTATCTACGGCGAAAAACGAAATGTCGGACTTGAGGCAACAAAAAAGGATAACAGAAAAGCAATGAATATCGTTTTTGCAACTCTCGGTTCACTTCTTACTGTTACGGGTGCCGTTATTGTCTTTGCTTATTTCTGGGATCGTATTCCCGAAGCACTTCTTGCGGCGCTGATGTTTTTGCCTCTTCTTGCAGGATGTGCAGTTGCATTTTATGCTTACTCAAAGAAAAGAGAAAGTATCTCCTGGTGTGAAGGTGCCTGCGTTGCATGGTCTGCGGGACTTGCGATTACAAATGCCCTTGTCAATGCCAATTTCGGGGCAGACATAGGATTTGAAAAGCTTCTGATAATTGACGCTCTTCTGATTCTGCCTATGGCATTTGTTCTGAATTCCGTTTTTCCGCTCACAGCATATTTCGCCTGCATATGCACATGGAATTTTTTTACCGAAGCAGAATATGCGGCGGTGCTTATTCCCCTCCATGCGGCAGGACTTTTATTTGTTTTCAAATCAAAAGGCTCGGATATGAAGCATAAATACTCGGTGTGGGTTTCTGTTATTTCCGCTGCTTTTTCGGTTATCTCATCGCTCTGCATAACAGGTCAGCAACCGTTCATCATTCTGTTTTATCTGCTTCTTGCAGTTTTCGCCCTTCTGTATGCAGCAGATAAAAACGGCGATTTCCCCTATCCGTTCAGATTTTTTGCCGTCCCTTGCATTACTGTTCTGAACGCAATTCTTTGCGTTATCACTGAAATGCTGTTTGACGACTACAAGCAAGACGGATATGTGGTGCTTCCCTTTGTTGTTTCAGTCATAATTATTGCGTTTGCATTTCTTATCGGCAGAAAAGAACTCGGAAAGAATCCCGTTAAAACCGCTTTTCTTTCCGTAACGGCACTAACATCTTTCGTACTCGGCGGAAGTTCTGTGCTTGAGCATTTTTTAAACGGCAAAGAACTGCAGATAGTTATTTCTCTGCTTTCTCTTGCCTCGAGCATTATTCTCATTATCAGCGGTATCAAAAACGCAAAAATGCTGACGGTGAATTTAGGACTCATAATGATTTGCTACATCATATTTGTAACACTCATTATGGGTAATTGGGATTTTGTTTACAGCGGAATCGCCTGCGTTGTTATGGGCGTTGCCCTGCTTCTCATCAACAGAAAGCTCTCAAAAACTTTTAAAGCAAGGGAGGATGAGAACAATGCGTAAAAAACTTCCGATAATCATTCTGATTGCAATTCAGCTTGCGTTTGCATTATCTCTCACCGCAATAAGTCCCGTCACAGAATGGCTGATTTCAAACAAAGGCAAGGAATTCATTTTTGAGGTTGACGGTATTTCAGCCCATTATGACGAATGGGCAGGCACGGCTTATATCTATGCGCCGATAAAAGGCACAACCCCGCCTTACCGTGATAACAGTAAATATGCCATAATAGAAACAAACGAAAACGGACTTTCCGCAGTTACGGGTTTCTCTCATAAAAAGCCGAAAGATGCCCCTTATCTTAAAGCAAAACATGATTTCTTTACCGAAAAAATCGAAATATACAATGGTGAATTTCCGAAGGAATTGTATTTTGAAATGTTTTCCTATTTCGGCGGTGAATACGTGGTCACGGCAGATAATTTGGAGTTCACAATCAAGGCAACCGTTTATAAAGGCGAAATAAGAATGCACGGAATTCTTGTCAACGGTATGCCGATTGAAGAATATATAAACCAGCATGAATAAAAAAGTTGCCCCGTTTGGAATTAACCAAACGGGGTTAAATTATTTGCGGTAGTATTTATTTGAACGCTTCAGATAATCAACCAACATCATCGTCCAGTCGGTCTGTATCATGTCAACGCCCTTGTCTGCAATCCAGCCCCAGCCGTAGTCCTCGCTGACAGTAAGTGCCGAATCATCGCTGTGACCGCCCGAAAGCTGTTCTTTATAATCATAGATGATTGAATTCATCCACACAAGAACATTGTCACGGTGCATTTTTTCGATAAATTCTTCACTTGCGACATGGGAATTTTCTTTTTCGAAAAGCACCTCAACACCCACATAATTTATATTGCTTTTCAGAAGCATATCATGAAGCGGATGATCATCCCTTACAATCGGCATAAAAGGTATTTCGGGCGCAACCTCACCGAGAATTTTGAAAACCTTATCCGACGGCTTGCTTTTGACAAGCATCTGGTCGGTCATTCCGTGGCGTTTGACTGCTTCATAAATCTTTCTCGGATTGCTCCAGAATTTATCAATATTTATAAAACATCTGCCTTTGAAGGTTTCAAGAAGTTCATCGAAATCTGCAAGAGGGAATTGGGTAGGCGTTCTGTCATAATTTAAATAACGGAATTTCTTGATTTTGTCGTAATCAAGCTTTTTCAAATTGGTTCTTTTCCCGAGATGCTCTTTTTCCATTCCGGGATGAAAAAGAAAGAGCTTGCCGTCCCTGCTGCAGCTGACATCAACCTCTATCATATCCGCACCCTGTTTGAGTGCGATTTCATAAGCCGCCATTGTGTTGCACGGAATATTGCCTGCGCTTGTACCTCTGTGGGCAACAACGATTATGTTTTCTTTTGCTTTTTCGTGAAGATTGAAATTCATTTTATCATCCCCTTATTGATTAGTATAAATAAATGTAATATAATAGTCAATATCAATGGGGGGGATACCGTGATTTTTTATTTTTCCGCCACAGGCAACAGCTGTCACATTGCAAAGCTTATTGCTGAAAAAACGGGCGACAGATGTGCCGACATAACAGAATGTCTGAAAAAAGATTTGTGCAACTTCATTGCCGATAAAAACGAAAACATCGGCTTTATTTTTCCCGTTTATAACTTCGGTCTGCCCATAACCGTCTGCCGTTTCATCGACAAACTCAACTTGAAAATGAACAATAATTATGTTTTCACCGTTGCAACATACGGCGGATTTTCGGGCGGTGCAAGTAAAATCATAAAGAAAAAGCTTTCAGATAAAAACATCAGAATCAATGCGCAGTATTCCGTCAGGATGCCCGACACATGGACTCCCGTTTATGATTTGTCGGATAAAACCAAGATTTTAAAAAGAAATGAAAAAGCCGACAAGACGGCTGAAACAATCATAAAAAAGATTAAGAAAAAGAGAAAAGGCAATTTTGATTTCCGCCGCATACCGTTTACGGATTATTTTTATAAAGACTACGAAAATCTGCGCCGCACGAGCAGTCTGTCTGTTGAAAACAGTTGTATCGGTTGCGGAAAGTGTGCCGATAAATGCCCCGAAAATGCGATTGAAATCCAAAACGGCAAACCCGTTTGGATAAAAGACAAATGCGCAATGTGCCTCGGCTGTCTTCACCGCTGTCCCGCATTTGCAATTCAAAGAGGAGAAAGCACAAAGAAACACGGACAATATGTTCATCCATAAAAAAACCGTATCACAAAAGTGATACGGTTCATTTTTATGCAAAATTGCAGATAATTTCGCCATTCTCTGCCGTAAGATTTACGGACTTGATTTCCGTTTCGGCGTTGACAATTCTTTCGGTAATAACGTCCTCAACATTCTTGCGGATAACGTTGCGCAAATCTCTTGCACCTCTGGGTCCGTCAACGGACTTTTCGGCAATAAGTGATGTTGCTTCGTCGCTCCACGTAAAGGCAATTCCCTTGTCAGCAAGAGGATCGACAAGCTCGCTGAGCATGAGCACAGCGATACGCTTGTAATCATCAAGAGAAAGGTCGTTGAACACAACAACCTCGTCAACTCTGCCGATAAACTCGGGACGAAGGAATTCATTGAGCGCTTTGAGTGCTCTTTCCTTTGATGCCTCGTTCTTTGTTTTTGCAAAACCGAGTGCACCCGAGCCTCTGTTGCTGCCTGCATTGGAAGTCATGACAATAACGGTGTTTTCGAAATTGACCGTTCTGCCCTGAGCGTCGGTTATTCTGCCTTCGTCGAGAATCTGAAGAAGTATATTCATGACATCGGGATGTGCCTTTTCGATTTCATCAAAAAGAACAACCGAATAGGGCTTGCGGCGCACCTTTTCGGTGAGCTGTCCTGCCTCATCATAACCGACATATCCCGGAGGCGATCCGATAATTCTTGAAACGGAGTGTTTCTCCATGAATTCACTCATATCAAGGCGGATAAGTGTTTCGGGAGTATCAAAAAGCTCTTTTGCAAGAAGTTTTACAAGCTCTGTTTTGCCGACACCCGTAGGTCCGACAAAAATGAACGATGCGGGTCTGCGTCGGGGACTGATTCTTACTCTGCCTCTTCTTACAGCTGCGGCAACGAGCGAAACAGCTTCATCCTGACCGATAATTCCCGCTTTAAGATTATCCTCAAGAGAGGAAAGACGGCGAAGGTCGCTTTCAATAACCTTGCTTGCGGGAATACCCGTCCAGAGCTGAATAACTCTTGCGAGGTCGTCCTCGGTAACATGATTATCTGAAGCAAGCTCTTCAAGCTTTGCAACTTCATCCTTCTTCTGAATGATTTCGGCCTTTATCTTTGCAATTTCTTCGTAGTTCTTTTCTTCGGTTGAGTCCATAAGCTCGGCTTCATGAGCTTCAAGCTCTTCAAGCTCTGCGGCTGCAACCTCAAAGTCGCTTATGCTCTTATTACGGAGATTTGCGCAGGTGCAGGCTTCGTCAAGAAGGTCAATCGCCTTGTCGGGCAAAAATCTGTCGTTGATATATCTTTCGGAAAGATTTACCGCCTTTTCGATAAGGGTATCGGTAACTCTTACACGGTGATAATCTTCATAATAATCCTTGACGCCGATGAGCATTTCTGTTGTCTGCTCAATAGAAGGCTCTTCAACCTTGATGGGCTGGAGTCTGCGTTCAAGCGCGGCATCTTTTTCGATATATTTTCTGTATTCGGTGAAGGTGGTTGCACCGATAATCTGAATCTCGCCTCTTGAAAGAGATGGTTTGAGAATATTGGCGGCGTTCATTGAGCCCTCGGCATCGCCCGTACCGACAAGAGAATGAACCTCATCGATAAAGAGGATGATGTTACCCTCGGAACGCACTTCCTCAACAAGACCCTTTATTCTGCTTTCAAACTGACCTCTGAACTGCGTACCCGCAACAAGTGCGGCAAGGTCGAGCATATGAATTTCTTTGTCACGGAGTTTCGCGGGAACATCTCCTGCCGAAATCTTAAGAGCAAGACCCTCGGCGATTGCCGTTTTACCTACACCCGGTTCACCGATAAAGCAGGGGTTATTCTTCGTTCTTCTGCAAAGAATCTGGATTGCCCTGTAAATCTCATTTTCTCTGCCGATAATACGGTCGATATTGCCCGACTTTGCTTTTGCGGTAAGGTCTGTACAAAACTGAGAAAGATACTTGCGTTTCTTATCTTCCTGCTTTGCGTTCTTATTCTTTCCCCATCTTTTTTTCTTTTCCTCACCGCTTGTCGTTTCGGAAGCGGTGTTTTCCTCTGCGTTCTGAGAATTACCCATTGCACCGAAGTTCTGAAGGAATGGCATTGTACCTGCGCCGCCGGGTTCGAAGCCGCCATCCTCACCGAACATCGCTTCAAACTGCTCACTTACATCCTCAAGCTCATCCTCGGAAATGCCCATGCTCTGCATAATCTGCTTAACGGGACCGATGTTCATTTCCATAGCGCACTTGATGCACAGACCTTCCTGTGTTGTCTTTTCGCCCTCGACCTTTGTCACAAAGAACATTGCGGGGCGTTTCTTACATTTTGAACATAAAACCTGTTTCATTGATTAGTATCCTTTTTGAATTATTTTGCGTTTTTCTTTTCTTTAATCTGCTGAAGCACTCCGGGAACATAGCTGAGGAAAGCGATTATCGTAAGAACAACGCTGATTCCCACAAGCACAAGCATAACAGAAGCGGGAAGAGTGAACACGTTGCCAAGAATACCGATATCGGGGCCAAATGCCATTATAACGCACATAATAGTATAGAAAGCAAAGGTTGCTATTTTACCGGGCATTTCAGCGGCGACGGGCTTAAGTCCGAACATAATCATTATTGCGCCGCCGATAACCATAACTGCTTCCTTGATAAGGAAAACAAGAAAAATCCAGCTGAAGGTCTTAACGGTTTCATCAGAACTGTTTCTGAAAGTGAGATAGAAAACAATTGCAATTGTTATCTGACTGAGTTTATCGGCAATGGGGTCGAGAAGCTTGCCGAGTGCGCTTATCTGATTGAATTTGCGGGCAATTTTACCGTCAAAGAAATCGGTAAGACCCGAAATTGCAAGAACAATGATTGCCCACACATAGTTACCGTCATTGAAAAGCACGGCAAAAACGGGAATAAGGGCGATTCTGATGAGTGAGAGAAGGTTGGGGATTGTAAGACATCCCGTAAAATATTCTTTTAATAAAGCTTTCATAATATCCTCCTTTATTTAAAAAACGAAAGTATTGTTTCCCAAAGTCCCTGCTGAAGGGTTGCCTTGCTGACCGCCTCTGTGAACTCTGCAACGGGAATCAGCATTGATGCGAATCCGATAACGGCGCTGATAACATACATTTCAAAAACGCCTTTTATTCCGCCGAGAACCGCACCAAGAGTTTTATTTAACCCTTTAAGAATCGGCAATTTAAAGAAATTACTTATAAACGAAATGCCGATTGAAAGAACCGCATTAACAATCACATAAATGATAACAAATGCAAAAACTCTTGATGCAGGGATAACCGCAAATTCCTTAATGGCAGCATAAATCGATTCGGTTGCGGTTTCAACTGCTTCGGGAGTAATTGTTTCGGAAACAAAACTCTCGATTTGAATTTCCGCAAACTCCGCCGCATTTTTTATGTAGGCAGGCAAAGCGTTGATAACTTCCTGCACGGTGTCGCCGATATGGTTTCCGAGAACATTGCCGATGGAGTTTGTTGCCGCATCTCTGATAAAATGTTCTTCAATCCACAGAGCAACAGGCTCACAGTACTCCTTGGCAATAAAGATGCCTGCAACCACCGCAATAACGGAAAGGACAGTTCTCACAAAGCCTTCGCTCCGCCCCTTAAGAATCGCGCCGATAAAGATTAACACAAGCACGAGGTCAATGATAACAGGTAAAATTCCCACGGATATTCCCCCTTTTAATATTTATGTATCGAGCCGCCCTCGACGGTATAAACCGTTCCCGAGCAGATGAATATGCGTGCAACGGGACTTTCGGTTTCAATGGTTTTGGATTCTTTTCCGTTAGAAGAATAGACAGTTATATTGTTACCCGATGCAACCGCTATTCTGCCCGAGTGAGCGGCAACGCAGTCCGGCATGCCGTCAACAACAATTGAGCAGGTTTTCTTTCCGCTGCTCGAATACCTTGCAATTCCCGTTTTTGAGCCGCCGAATTCCTCATAGCAAACCGTGGTGTTGCCGCTGTCGTCGGCACAAACGGAAATAAGACTGTCCTCGGAATAAACAAGCTCATTGATAACCTCGCCCTTTTTGTTGTGAACAACGGTTTTGTTATCACCGACAGCAATAATTCTGTTTGAATTTGTGTAAATAACCCGAAGGAACAAAGTTCCGCCGTATTTTATATCGGCAATCGGTTCCGTCTTCTTAACATCGAATAATATTATTCGTGTGTAAATCTCCGCATTTTCAACTCCCGTTGCGGCAACGGCAACTCTTTTCCCGTTACCGGAAAGTGAAATATCCGTTATAAATTCCTGCGAACAGTTCCATTGAAAAATCTTCTTGAATCTGTTGTTATAAACCGTGAGGATACTCTGATTTTCATCCGCCGCATGAGAGGTTGCAAACCCTCCTTTTTCGGAAAGTGCAGCAACGGTTACGGGAGTTTCTTCCTTTATACTGCCGAGTTTTTCTGTTTTACTTTGGAGAATAACCTCATTTGATGACGGACTGTAAATAAGTGCGCGTCCGTTGCGTGTTACCGCCTTTGAATCGGAATAACCGAGCTGCATGGAAAAAACTTCGTCCGCCGCCGAATTCATAACAAGCGTTGAATCATCATAAATAACAAGCGGTCCTCCGCCTATGGGAACAACGTTTCTGAAATTAAGTGTATCAAGTGAATAAGGATAGCCCTCACTCTTTGAAAAAACTGTTTTAACCTGTCTGATACTGTCGGTTATGTTTGAAACAGCAACATCACCTACAAGTCTGATGCTCAGAAACAGAGCCGCCGCAACAACGAGAACAACAATAGGTATTCTTAATATTTTTAATATTTTTTTTACTGTTATTGCATTTCTTCTTTTCTTTAAGTCAATTATTTTTTTCTCTGCCATTTATCCCCCTCCCCTTAATAATAAATTTTATTGAGATAAAGACCGTGTGCAGGTGCGGTATGACCTGCGGCAAAACGGTTTTCTGCCAAAATAATACTTTTTATTGAATCTGCGGGAATTTTGCCCCTTGAAATATCAATGAGTGTTCCGGTCATTATGCGAACCATGTTATACAAAAAACCGTTCGCTTCAACTCTGAAAATCACCATGTCTCCGTCACGCTCAACCGAAGCGTTCATAACCGTTCTTTCAGTGTCGCAAACGCTGCTTCCCGCCGCACAGAACGAATCGAACTTATGCGTTCCGATATAATCCTTTGCCTGTTCGGAAAGAAACTTTTCGTCAAGCGGGTATTTATAATGCAATGTATGATTATAAAGAAACGGGTTTTTATTGGGCGAATTCCATATTTTATAGATATATTCCTTTGACTTACAGTCATACCGTGCGTGAAAATCGTAGTCAACCTCACTGCAGTCGAGTGCGGCAATATCTTTGGGCAAAACTGCATTGAGCGCACCGACAAGCTTTTTGCACTCTATCGCACTTTCCGTTCTGATATTACAGCAATACATGTTTGCGTGAACTCCCGAGTCCGTTCTTGAACATCCGACAATGTTATCACGCTTTGAACAGATATGTTCGAGTGCATCCTGTAAGGTCTGCTGAACGGTTACAGCATTTTCCTGAACCTGCCAGCCGTGATAAGCCGTTCCGTCAAATGAAATTGTAAGAAGTAAGTTTCTTTGCATTAAATCACCGCATCAAAGAATATATTAAGGACTATGACACCCGCCGTTACGGCTGCACAAACAATAATTGCAGCAATATCTCTTGAGGCAATTTTCATCTGCTTCATCCGTGTTCTGCCCTCGCCGCCCGTATAACAGCGGCAGGTCATTGCAAACGCAAGCTCATATGCTCTTCTGAAGGAAGAAACCATGAGAGGTATGAATATCGGAACAAGTGCCTTTGCGCGCTGAATAAGACTGCCCGTTTCAAGGTCTGCGCCTCTCGCTTTCTGTGCGTTCATAATTCTGTCGATTTCTTCAATAAGAGTCGGAATAAAGCGAAGTGCAAGGGTCATCATCATTGCAAGGGTATGAACCTTGATTTTGAAAACCTTGAGCGGTGAAAGTATCCTTTCAAGCGCATCGGTAAGCATTGTGGGGGTTGTGGTATAGGTTAAAAGAGAACTGATAACAACAAGGCTGACTATTCTCACCATGGTGAAAACCGCTGTGTTGACGCCCTTTTCCGTTATCTTTATTTCCCACCATTCGAAATAGGTTTTTCCGCCCTCCGTGTAAAAAATATTGAGTATGGCGGTAAAAATAAGAATAATTACAATCGGCTTTAAGCTCTTTAAAATCATTTTGGGCGGTACCTTTGAAAGCGCCGACGCAACGATTGCCGTAAGAGTAATCAAACCGAGAGAAAAGAAGCTTTTGCAAAGGAAGATGACAACAATAAGCCAGAAGGTTGCGATAAGCTTTATTCTCGGGTCAAGGTTATGAAGCACGGATTTACCGGGATAATACTGACCGATGGTTATATCTCTTATCATTTTGCACTCCTCCTCTCCATGAGATTGCGGAGTATTTCTGCGCCCTGCTCAACTGTATAAACATTTGCAGGCACATCAATTCCTTTTGCACGGAGCTTTGCAAAAATCTCCGTGATTTCAGGCACGTTAAGGCCCATTGAACGAAGCTCGTCGCCTCTTGAATAAACCTCGTCAACACTTCCCTGCATGGCAACGGAGGATTTGTTCATAACGATAACTCTGTCCGCCATTTCGGCTATATCCTCCATGCTGTGGGAAACTATGATAACGGTGCTGCCCGTCTGATTTCTGTAATTCTTGATAAGATTTATCAAATCCGCTCTGCCTCTCGGGTCAAGGCCTGCGGCGGGTTCATCGAAAATGAGAACTTCGGGCTGCATCGACATAACGCCCGCAATTGCAACTCTTCTTTTTTCACCGCCCGAAAGGTCAAAAGGCGATTTGTTCAGATATTCTGCTTTGACACCTGTAAATTCAGCCGCACGCAGAACCCTTTCTTTGATTTCGCTCTCGGAAAGCTTCATGTTTTTAGGTCCGAAAGCAATGTCTTTATATACGGTTTCCTCGAAAAGCTGATATTCGGGATACTGGAAACAAAGACCCACTTTGAAGCGGGAATTCTTGAGGGTTTCCTTATCCTTCCAGATATCAACACCGTCAACAAGCACTTTTCCGCTGTCGGGCTTCAGAAGTCCGTTGAAATGGGAAATGAGTGTGCTTTTTCCAGAGCCCGTATGTCCGATAATGCCCACAAGCTCGCCTTTGTTAATCTGAAGATTAACATTATCTATTGCGGCAACCTGCGATACCGTTCCTTTGGAGTAATAATGGGTAAGACCTACTGTTTCAATCGCAAAACTCATATGGCACCTCCCATTGCACGGGCGATTTCTTCAACACATTCATCAACATCAAGAACGCCCTCTTTTATTCCGAGAACATGGCAAAGCTCGGTTGACTGCGGAACATCAAGACCGTAAGAACGAAGCTTCTCGACATTCGAGAATACTTCTTTGGGTGTTCCCTGCATAACAACTCTGCCGCCGTCCATGATAACAACTCTGTCCGCCTGCACGGCTTCATCCATGAAATGGGTAACGGTAACAACGGTTATGCCCATTTCCTTGTTGAGACGCTTGACGGTATTCATAACTTCCTCTCTGCCCTTGGGGTCAAGCATGGCGGTGGGTTCATCAAGAACGATACATTCCGTCTGCATGGCGATAACGCCTGCAATTGCAACTCTCTGCTTCTGACCTCCCGAAAGCTTATGAGGTTCTCTGTGTCGGAATTCGTACATATTAACACACCTGAGAGCATCATCAACTCTTCTGCGGATTTCCGACGGCTCAATTCCGAGATTTTCGGGACCGAAGGCAACATCATCCTCAACAATCGTTGCAACAATCTGATTATCTGGATTCTGGAAAACCATGCCGACTATGCGGCGCACCTCGTCTGCCTTTTCTTCGGTATCGGGTACAATTCCCTTGACCGTCACTTTGCCCTTTGTAGGTTCGAGAATAGCGTTGCAAAGCTTTGCAAGAGTGCTTTTGCCCGAGCCGTTGTGACCGAGCACAACAACGAATTCGCCTTTATTTATCGTGAGATTTACGTCTGTGAGGGCGGGAAATCCCACAATTGGGGCATCTTCATCCTCGGTTTCGTAAATATATGTCACGTTTTCAAATTCAATAATTTTTTCGCTCATAATTATTTACCTGAATTATTCATTAACTTTTTCGCCGCATGATTCACAGATTTTATCGGCATTTACGCTGTAGTTTCCGCAATGCGGACAATATCCCTTGCCGCTGTCGTTATCGAACTCGCTGAGCTCTTCCGTTTCTTCGGCATATTCAAGATATTCCTTATACTCCTCGTCATCTTCTTCATCTTCGATGATTTCGGGTTCTTCGGTTTCTATCGGTGTATCGGTTAAACCGAGTTTGGCACGTTCTTCTTCAAGAAACTTTTTATAGGCTTTTCGAGAAAGACAGTAATCATAAATTTCAAATCCCGTGCAAACAATCGGAATAATTGTGAAAATAAGCATAAACCACATTTCAGAAAAAATTGAAATTGCTGCCCAGATTACCCCGACAACAGCAATCGTTATCGCATCTTCCAGTGTTTTCATACCCATGTCCCCTTTTGTTCGGGGAAAGATTCGTTTTTTCTTCTGTTTGCGGTAATTCCGATGGGTTGACGGAAGCCGCCTGCCTGAATTATTCATCAACTTTTTCTCCGCATGATTCACAGATTTTATCGGCATTTACGCTGTAGTTTCCGCAATGAGGACAGTAGCCCTTTCCGCTGTCGTTATCAAAGTCACGGAGTTCATCCATTTCACGCTCATATTCTACAGCTTCGGGATTTTTTTCTTCCCACTCTTCCTCTTCTTCCTCAATCATTGCTTCATATTCTTCGGGATTTTCTTCATAAAGCTTGCGGAGTCTTTTTTCTTTTGCAATCTGATAAATAAGAAAAACCGCACCGAGCACGAAAACTATTCCAAAACCCGTAACAAGCAAATGCTCTGTCATAAGTCCGAACAGTCCGAATAAAATACCGAAAATTGCAAATGCAAGTGCCATGAAAATCATGTTATTTCTCCCCTTCAATGATTCACCTTAAGGTGCAACAGGTCGTCGTGTCGCCAACCCCTGCAATTAAAAACTCCGAATTATTTAACTCCCTTTCCGAGCCAGATTGCACTTGCACCGCAAGGAAGGACTCTGCCCGGTTTTGACGAAACGGGAATACCGATTTCGTCACTCGTTGTTGAACCGCCGAATTGTTTCTGCACGGTTTCGCCTAAAATATATTCCATAACGCTGGGTGAAAGACCCGTAGTGTAGGAATTAATCAGCACCATGAGTGAGTCCTCGGTGAGAAGCTCCGAACAAAGCTCAACAAAGCCGTAAACCTCGTTTTCAAGCTTCCATACTTCACCGCCCGGTCCTCTGCCGTATGACGGGGGGTCCATAATTATTATGTCATATTTATTCCCTCTGCGTATTTCACGCTGAACAAACTTTATGCAGTCATCAACAAGCCAGCGCACGGGGGCGTCGGAAAGCTTGCATGCCGCCGCATTTTCTTTTGCCCATAATGTCATGCCCTTTGAAGCATCAACATGGGTAACACTTGCACCTGCACTCAGTGCCGCAACGGTTGCACCGCCTGTATAAGCAAAGAGATTGAGCACCTTGACGGGTCTGCCTGCATTTCTGATTATATCGGCTGTCATTTTCCAGTTGACTGCCTGCTCGGGAAAAAGACCCGTATGCTTGAAGCCCATTGTTTTTATGTTGAATCGAAGGTCATCAAGACCTATCTGCCACACATCGGGCATTTTTTTGCACACTTTCCAGCTTCCGCCGCCCGTGTTTGAACGGTTATAAATTGCATGGGGATTATACCAAAGCGGATTTTCCTTGGTTGTTTTCCAAATAACCTGAGGGTCGGGACGGACAAGGATGATATCGCCCCAGCGTTCAAGTCTTTCACCGTCGGAGCAATCTATAAGCTCATAATCAATCCAATTATCTGATTTTCTCATAAATCACACATCCAATCGTTGTTGTCCCGGCATAGCTATTCCGAGATGTGCATAGCCAGCGGGAGTCACCATTCTGCCTCTCGGGGTACGGCTTAAGAAACCGACCTGCATGAGATAAGGCTCGTAAACATCCTCTATGGTAACGGCTTCCTCACCAATTGCCGCCGCAATTGTTTCAAGACCTACGGGGCCGCCGTTATAATTCTTAATCATTGTTGTGAGAATGAGTCTGTCGATTGAATCAAGACCCAGTTCGTCAATTTCCATTCTGTCAAGCGCAAGAGAAGCCGCTTCCTTGCTGATTGCGCCGTCGCACATAACCTGCGCAAAATCCCTTGCTCTTTTGAGAAGTCGGTTTGCAATACGGGGTGTGCCTCTTGAACGGGAAGCAATTTCCATTGAACCCTTGGGGTCGATATCCATGTTGAGGATACCCGCACTTCTGTTAACAATCTGCGAAAGCTGTTCGGGAGTATACATTTCAAGACGGAGAATAACTCCGAAACGGTCACGAAGGGGTGCGCTGAGCTGACCTGCTCTTGTTGTTGCACCGACAAGAGTGAAACGGTGAAGGTCAAGTCTTATCGAGCGTGCGGAGGGTCCTTTGCCGATGATGATATCAAGCACATTATCTTCCATTGCGGGATAAAGAACTTCTTCAACCGCTCTTGAAAGGCGGTGGATTTCATCAATGAAAAGAACATCGCCGTCGTTGAGATTAGTAAGAAGCGCCGCAAGGTCGCCCGGTTTTTCAATAGCGGGACCGCTTGTTACACGGAAATTTACGCCCATTTCGTTGGCAATAATTCCTGCAAGAGTTGTTTTGCCGAGACCCGGAGGTCCGTAGAGCAAAACATGGTCGAGCGGCTCGCCTCTCTGACGCGCGGCTTCAATATATATCGAAAGATTTTCTTTGACCTTGTCCTGACCGATGTATTCACCGAGGGTTTTGGGCCGGAGGGAAAATTCTATATCGTTATCCTCGGAGGATGTGAATTCGGGGGCAACTATTCTGTTTTCAAAATCAAAGTCCACGGTATCCCTCCTGCATTATAAATTTCTTGCAAGCTGTTTGAGTGCCTGCTTTATCATTTCTTCCGTTGAAAGATTTCCGTCAAGCTTTCCGACGGCTATGCTTGCTTCCGAACGGCTGTAGCCGAGCATAACGAGTGCATTGACGGCATCTTCACCCGCATAGCTGATTGTCGCCTTCTGTGCGGCGGCGATATTGCCCATAGCCTCGGAGGTTGAAGCAAAAATATCGAGCTTGCCTTTAAGCTCGAGAACAACTCTCTGCGCAAGCTTCGGACCTACACCCTGAGCGGCTGTGATAGCCTTCACATCTCCGCCCGCAACACTCACGGCAAGCATATCGGGGGTAAGCTGCGAAAGAATCGCAAGACCCGCCTTGGGTCCGACACCCGAAACACCCGTGAGCATCTTGAAGCAGTCAAGCTCGCTTTTATCAGCAAATCCGAAAAGGTCGAGCGCATCCTCACGCACATTGAGATGAGTAAAAGGCGTCTGTATCTGACCGATATCGGCACATTTTTTTAAGGTGTTGAGAGTTGTGAAAAGTCTGAACGCAACTCCGCCGCAATCAAGAGCAACGCTGCTCTCATCGGCATAAACAATTTTTCCTGTTAAGCTGTAAAACATATTAAGCTCCTTTTATAAGCGTGAACGAAGTGAACCTATAAGTGAACCTGCGCTGTGGCAATGGCATATCGCCATGGCAAGGGCATCGGCGGCATCGTCGGGCTTTGGAATTTTTTCGAGATTCAGCATAACTCTCGTCATTTCCTGAACCTGCTTTTTCTCCGCTCTGCCGTAACCGACAACGCTCTGTTTCACCTGAAGAGGTGTATATTCAAAAATTGGCATTTTAGCCTGCTGTGCCGCAAGCACAAGAACACCTCTCGCCTGCGCAACATCAATCGCAGTTTTTTGGTTTGTATTGAAAAAAAGCTTTTCAATCGCCATTGCATCGGGATGATATCTGTCGATAAGCATGCATGCACAGTTGTATATCCTTTCAAGTCTTTCGTTGAAAGGTATGTGCGCTTCGGTGGTTATTGCACCGAAATCGAGAACTTTAAAGTGGTTGTTATGATATTCAATAACACCGTAGCCGACTATCGCATAGCCGGGGTCAATTCCGAGAACTATCATTTCTTATTTGACTCTCTTTCACGGATTACCATTCTTGTTGGCGTTCCTTCAAGGCCGAAGGTTGCTCTTATCTGATTGTCAAGATAACGCTGATAGCTGTAGTGGAAAAGCTCTGCATTATTGACAAAGCACACGAATGTCGGCGGTCTTGTTGAAGCCTGAGTCATGTAGTAAATTTTGAGGCGCTTGCCCTTATCTGTGGGAGGCTGAACCCTTGCAGTTGCATCCGCAAGAACGTCATTGAGCTTGCCCGTTGAAATGCGCATTGCGTTCTGTGTATCAACAAACTTGATAAGCTCGAAAAGACGGTCAAGTCTGATTTTTTCTTTTGCCGAAATAAAGATAATAGGTGCATAGGACATGAACGAAAAATCCTTCATGAGCTGTTTTCTCATTCTGTCCATTGTCTTGCCGTCTTTTTCAACGGCATCCCATTTGTTGACTGCAATAATACAAGCCTTACCCATTTCATGAGCAATACCCGCAACCTTGGAATCCTGCTCCGTAAAGCCTTCGGTTGCGTCAATCATGATAACACAGACCTGTGCTCTTTCAACCGCCATCTTGGCTCTGATTATCGAATATTTTTCTATCTGGTCATAAACACGGCTCTTTCTTCTGAGACCTGCCGTGTCGATAAACACAAACTTGCCGTGTTCGTTTTCAACAAGCGAATCGGTTGCATCTCTCGTTGTGCCTGCAATGTTGGAAACAATCATTCTGTTTTCGCCGAGAACGGCATTGACAAGCGATGACTTACCAACATTTGGTTTACCGATAACCGCAACACTGATTGAATCTCTTTCGTCCTCGTTTTCATCGTCATCGGGTAGATATTTGAGAACCTCGTCGAGCAAATCGCCCGTACCCATGCCGTGAACCGATGAAACGGGGAACGGGTCGCCGAGTCCGAGATTATAGAATTCATAAAAATCGGGAGGAAGTTCACCCGGAGTATCGCATTTGTTGACGCAGAGAATAATGGGCTTGCCGCTCTTCTGAAGCATCGCCGCAACCTCGCTGTCGGTTGCAACAACTCCCGAACGGATATCGGTTACAAGAATGATTACCTCTGCGCTGTCAATAGCAAGTTCGGCCTGCATGCGCATCTGCTTAAGAATGATATCATCCGAATAGGGTTCGATACCGCCCGTATCGATAAGCATAAAATGCTTGCCGAGCCACTCGCAGTCGCCGTAAATTCGGTCTCTTGTAACGCCGGGGGTATCATCTACAATCGAAAGACGTTCGCCCACCAGCTTATTGAAAAGCGTTGATTTGCCGACATTGGGTCTGCCGACTATCGCTACTACACTTCGTGCCATATTTTAACCTCCTGTCATTGCAGCAAGCAGGTCGTAACCGCTGCTGCCGTTCTGAGTAACTTTAACTTTTAGTTTATCCGAAAGCTCCTCAACAGTCATATCGTCAAGGAACATATCACCCTCGCTCCGCAGGCAGTTCGGCGGAATTATAAGCTCGTCTCCGAGCTCTTTCCCTTCAAGGGCGGATACTATATCTTTGCCGCAGAGAAGACCCGAAACCGTTATCATTTTTCCGAGCAGTCTGTTCTCTGCCGCAACAACATTTATTTCAAGACCTTCGATTTTATCGCAGGCCTTTTCGGCAAGCGATGATATCAGCGGATATGCCGCCTTACCCGTAACTATGGTTGCATTACGGCTGAGTGCTTTTATTTCACATTCGCCGAGTGCTTCATTAAATTCCGATTCGAGAAGCGCCCACATTCCGACTCCGTTTTCAAGTTGCGGGAAACCGTTATAATAATCTGCATCGGGCATCGGCAGTTCGGCTTTGAGAAAAAATTCATCTGCCGCATAAGCGATTATCTCACCGTGTTCTTCCTTGAATTTTTCATTGAATTTATCGATTATACCGATAACCTCACGGGCAGTTTCCTTTGTGTAAGGCTCGATATTATAAAGACCGTCTCTGTGGTCGGAAAGACCGACAGGCACAGCCGCTATGCTCTGAACTGCGGGATAAAGATCACCAAGTTCCGAAAGACTGCGTTCAAGCTCTTTGCCGTCGTTTATTTTCGGGCAGAGTACAAGCTGTGTGTTGATTGCAATTTCCGCTTCGGCAAATCTTTTCAGATATTTCAGTGACTCGCCCGCCTTGGGATTTGCCATCATTTTTACACGCAGTTCGGGATTCATCGTCTGCACTGAAATGTTGACAGGGCTGATGTGCATCTTTATTATTCTGTCCGCCTCGGCATCGGTGAGATTGGTGAGCGTTATATAGTTTCCGAAAAGAAACGAAAGCCTTGAATCGTCATCCTTGAAATAAAGGCTTTTGCGAAGTCCCTTCGGAAGCTGGTCGATGAAGCAGAAAATACATTTGTTTTTGCAGCTTCTCTGTTTATCCATAAGATAGGTTTCAAACTCGAGTCCGATATCCTCAAACTCATCTTTATGAATAACGGCAAGCCTTGATTTTCCGTCGGCTGTTTTCAGCGAAAGAAAAAGCTTTGTGTCGTTAATATAAAAACGGTAATCGAGAACATCGTTTATTTCGTTGCCGTTTATGCTGACAAGGGTATCACCCGAAGCGAATTTTTTCTTCTCGGCAATACTGCCTTTTGTTATTCCGCTGATTTTAACTGCCATGTTTTCACCTGCCGATACTAATCCATTTTAATTACAGAATAGTATAACATATATTTTATAAAAATAAAAGTAAAATATTTGTAAATATTATTATAATAAATTGTAGAAAATATCTATTGTAAAGCATCGGTGTTTGGGATATAATTCATAATGAATAGATATGTTCCAAAATAAACAGAAAAAGGTAAAAAATATGTTTGTTGATATTGCAAAAATAAAAATAAAGGCCGGTAACGGCGGCAACGGTGCTGTCAGCTTCCGCAGAGAAAAATATGTAGCGGCAGGCGGCCCCGACGGCGGCGACGGCGGCAAGGGCGGCAACATTGTTTTCAAGGTTGACGACAATCTATCAACTCTTGCAGACTTCCGTTACAAGAGAAAATATGTTGCGCAAAACGGCGAAAACGGTTCGGGAGGACGCAAAAACGGCAAAGGCGGCGAAGACCTCATAATCAAAGTGCCCCGAGGCACAATAATCAGAGAGGTTGAAAGCGGCGCTGTTATGGCGGACATGAGCGACATAGACGAATTTATCGCCGCAAAAGGCGGTAAAGGCGGCTGGGGAAATCCACATTTTGCAACCCCCACGAGGCAGGTTCCGAGATTCGCAAAAAGCGGTGTTCCCGGTGAGGAGTGGGAGGTTAATCTCGAGCTCAAACTCCTTGCAGACGTCGGTCTTTTAGGTTTCCCGAATGTTGGTAAATCAACACTTGTTTCCGTTGTAAGCCAGGCAAAACCCATTATTGCAAACTACCATTTCACAACCCTCACACCCGTTCTCGGTGTTGTTTCTCTCGGTGAGGGAAGCTCTTTCGTTATGGCGGACATTCCCGGTCTTATCGAGGGTGCGGGCGACGGCGTAGGTCTCGGTCATGAGTTTCTCCGTCATGTTGACCGCTGCCGTTTGCTTGTTCATATTGTAGATGCTGCAGGAAGCGAAGGCAGAGACCCGATTGAGGATTTTGAAATCATCAATAAAGAGCTTGAAAAATTTGACCCCGAACTTGCAAAAAGACCGCAGATTGTTGCGGCAAACAAAATCGACCTTGCAAGCGACGAACAGCTTGAAAATCTCCGCAATTACTTTGAGGGTAAAGGTTATGAATTCCACACAATGTGTGCCCCCATTACAGAAGGTACGGACGAACTCATAAGTGCAGTTTGGAACAAATTGCAGACTCTTCCCCCTATCAAAAAATACGAATCGGAAGTTATTCCCATTGAAATGTTTGAGAAACAAAATGACAAAGGCTTCTCAATCCGTGTTGAAGACGATGTTTATTTTGTTGAAGCACCGTGGCTCCTCAAAATTCTCCAGCGAACCGACCTCGACGACTACGAATCGCTCCAGTATTTCCAGAGAATCCTTATTTCAAGCGGCATAATCGACGCTCTCCGTGAAAGAGGTATCAGCGAAGGCGATACCGTTTCGATTTACGACCTTGAGTTTGATTTTGTTAACTGACAGCGAGGAAAAGCATGGATATATTACACGAAAAAAATGTTGATGTTTCTTCACTCAGCCCCCTGACACTTGCTTTTGTCGGAGACACGGTTTTTGATTTGCTGACAAGATGCGGGCTTGTGTGCGAAGCAAACAGACCTGTCAATGCACTTCATAACATGGCAAGCAAACGCGTCTGTGCAGTTGCACAAGCAGAAGCTGTTAAAAAAATCATGCCGCTTCTCACAGAAGAAGAAACGGCGGTTTTCAAAAGAGGCAGAAATGCCCATGTAGGTTCAAAAGCAAAAAACGCTTCAAGCTCGGATTACCATTATGCAACGGGACTTGAAAGCCTTTTCGGTTGGTTATGGCTCAAGGGTGAAACAGACAGAATAAAACATCTCTATTCCGAAATCAATAACAGCGGTGATTAATTTTTATGAATAAAAACAAGGTATTTGATTTGGCAAAAAAAAATATCATATGGATAATCGGATGTGTGCTGTATTCATTTGGAGTAAACAGCTTTTCAATTCCGAATTCCATTGCACAGAGCGGAATAACAGGTCTTGCGGTTATCTTCAACCAGCTTTTCGGATTTCCCGTCGGTACGGTTAACCTCATTCTCAACGTTCCCCTGCTCATTCTCATGTGGAAATATCTCGGCAAAAATCTTGTCGCAAAAACATTGTGGGTAACCGTTCTTCTTTCAACCGCACTTGACGTTACGGCGATGTTTGCCCCCGCATATCATGGCGACAAAATTCTCGCCGCATTATTCTGCGGTCTGCTTCAGGGCTCGGGGCTCGGTCTTATCATGATTACGGGCGCAACAAGCGGCGGCACCGATATCGTCGGCAGACTTGTTCATAAAAGATGGCCCCACATCACCGTCGGCACAATCGTTATGATTGCCGATGCAATCGTTGTCGGCTCGGGTATGCTTGTCTTCAGAAGTATCGAAAGCGGTCTTTATGCGATTATCATGATTTTTGTGAGCACAAAGGTCATCGACGCCCTTATTTACGGCACGGGCAACGGCAAAATGCTGATGATTGTTACCGAAAAAGCAGACGAGGTTGCAAGTGCAATTGTCCATTCGTCGCCCAGAGGTGTTTCAATTGTTCCCGCAACCGGTGCTTACACTGGCAACAGCAAGAATATCCTTATCTGCGTCGCAAGAAAGCATGAGATTTCGGGAATACTCAAAACCGTTAAATCCATAGATGAAAAAACATTTATCATTGTCAGCGAGGCAAATGAGATACTTGGCGAGGGCTTCAACAAGTCTATTTAATTCTTGACAACAATATATCGTTGATATATAATTAATAAGTTAAATTCACAAAAGAGAGGTTTTCTAAATGTCAGGCCATTCAAAATGGAGTACCATTAAAAGAAAGAAAGAAAAAACCGATAATCAGAGAGCTAAAATCTTCACAAAGATAGGCAGAGAGATTGCGGTTGTTGTCCGTGAAGGCGGTCCCGACCCCGCTTCAAACTCAAAGCTCAAGGACGTTATTGCAAAGGCTAAGGCAAACAACGTTCCCAACGACAATATCGAAAGAATCATCAAAAAGGCTGCCGGTGAAACAGGCGGCGCAGATTACGAAGAAATCGTTTATGAAGGTTATGGTCCCTCAGGCGTTGCAGTTATCGTTGAAGCTCTTACAGATAACCGTAACCGTACTGCAGGCGACGTCCGCCACTATTTCGACAAATACGGCGGAAACATGGGCATGAGCGGCTGCGTTTCATTCATGTTCTCAAAGCAGGGCGTTCTTGTTGTTGAGGCTGAAGGCGTTGACGAAGACAAGCTCATGGAAGATGCTCTTGAAGCAGGCGCAAGCGATTTCATTACCGATGAAGAAGGCGTTTTCGAAATCAGAACAGAACCCAACGACTGCGGTGCAGTAAGAGAAGACCTTGAAGCAAAGGGCTACGCCTTCGTTTCCGCAGAGGTTGAATATGTTCCCTCAACATATACCGCACTCACAAATCCCGACGATATCAAGAACATGGCAAAAATGCTTGAAATGTTTGAAGATAACGACGACGTTCAGGCTGTATGGCATAACTGGGAAAACGCAGACGACGCAGAATAATTGATTGCGAAAAAATCATTTCTCATCAATCAACCAAAAACTATTAACCCCCTCGGAATTCCGAGGGGGTTGTTGCATATCATTTTACCTGCTGTTTGCCGTGTTTACCATTCCGAAATAGAATTCTTCAAAGCCTTCCGGATAGTCCTTCGTGCCGCAGAAATCGAAGTGGTCCATGCCTGTCATGGGTTCAAAATAATACCATCTGCCGGGTTTAATCTTGTTGCCCTTTTCGATTTCGGTTACATAATTGAGCGCCGTTTTTTCGTCGCATGAGGGATATCTTGCCGATGCAAGCGGAACTATTCCGTCATTCTTTGCCCAATCTCCCTCGATTTTTATTCCGTCAACGGTTTTACCCTTTGTTGAAGCAAGCATCATTGATGAAATATAGAAAATGATGCTAAGCCCCTTATCGGGAAACTCGAATTCCGTTATATCCCATGTGTTTTCGGTTGTGTAGGAATAGTAATATGTATTGGGTGAAAGCTTGATTTTTTCGTTAAGCTCTGCAGCACCTCTGAGGGTCATATCATATCCGCAGTTGTCGTTGCTGTCACAATAACTCTTTATACCGTCGGGACTAAACCATGCACGGAATTCGTCCTGCTTCGGAGTGAGACCCATATGACCGAGCTGGAATGAAAAAACGAGAAAATCGTTACCAAAAATTACACCTATCATATTCAGCACGGTTGCCATAAGTGTCATGGTCACCTTCGGGTCAACAAGCTGATTTGCAACCTGAGAGCCGTTATGAGGTGCAGAAAGAGTTATGCATGAATGAATACAGTCATGTCCGCCTTTGAAAAGAGGACTTGTATCCTTACCCGTTGCGGCGATTTCATCGGCATCACCGAAGGTGATGAGAGAAGTAAAGAGTCTTACCGTTGCCCCTCCGAAAGAATGACCCACAAGATTGATTTTATCCTTTAAATTCCAAGGCTTACCCATGGTTGCCTTGCCCTCATAATTGAAGCCGTATCTGTCGTGACCGTGAGCCTTTGAATGAGCCTCTCCGTAGTCAACAACAGTACCCGTAAGTTGAGCATAGAGTTCGCACGCTCTGTCCCATGCACTGCTCAGAGGTCCGACGGAAGGCGCATAAGCCTCAACGCCGTTTTCGTTGAGAATCTTCACTATGTCTGTATCAGATCCCGGCAGAAGCCCGCCGCCCCAGTAAGGTGAAAGCGAATAATACGGGGTTTCGCTGCCCCATCCGCCCATGCCGTGGACAAAAATATAGGGATAGTTTGTTTTACCGCTTTTGATTTCGGCGGCACTTGCAGGTATTGCCACAACGCCGAAAATCATTGTCACCGCAAGAATAACCGCAATTATTTTTTTCATTTGAACGCTCCTTTCTGCCTGAAAACAGACAACCAAGTA
>JAZSDF010000144.1:0-5269 GCA_045531035.1 Acutalibacteraceae bacterium
TTTCACCGAGATCCTTTCTCATGCCGTTTTCTCTGCCTTTGAAGGTTTCATCGGGAAAAAGAGAAATCATATCGAGTGCAACGCTTCCGTTATCAACAAACACCTGAAGGGTTGTGTTTTCAAAATCCGTTTTCGAAGAAACGAGCGAAAGCTCATATTTCTTCCATTCGGGAGTTATTGAATTGATTTTGTTTTCCGCAACGGTTTCTCCGCCGACAGAAAGACGCGCGGTAATTCCGCCGTCATATCCGTCAAGACCCTTTGCATAAACAGAAAAATTATATTCTGCCCCCTCTTCGATTGCCATGCCGTCAAGGAAACCGATGTTTTCAATACCCGAAAGAGCGTTGCTGCCGTTTGAAAGAACAAGATAATTCGGATTGTTTGCATTGAGGCAGTCTGATGCATTTGTTCTGACTTCTGCTGTTGCACCGCCGACTGTATTCCAGCCGTAGAGAGCATCGTTTGCCGCAATTTCTGTGAATTCAAACGAACGGTTGACAACCATCTCGGCATAAAGTCCGCCGTCCGCCGCAAAGTTGATATCCTCAAAGAAAATTCCGAAAAGCAAATCGCTGATATCGTGAATTTCATCCTCAATATCGACTGTCAGTGAGTAATCCGCATTTTCTTTGCTGAAAGCAGTAACGGAATTTGCATCGGGTCGCTGAGGCTGTTCGGGTTCTTTTTCGGCAAAAATCCCGCCCGTGACAGTCATAATTGCCGATGTGAGCACGGCAACAAATTTTTTGAAAAAGTTCAGAACAACATATTTCATGGTTTTCCCTCACTATATTTAATACCTATATAATATATTAATTGGTTTTTTTCGTCAATAGGCATTGAATGTGCATTGCTTTTGCAAAAGAAATAGGCTATAATACTTTTATTAATCAAAAGGAGATTTATTATGAAAACATTCAAAAAAATCATTTCTCTTATTCTTGCGGTGACTACTGTGTTTTCTGTCTGCACATTCGCATTTGCCGAAGGCACAAAAGGTTTTACCGAAGAAGATTTTCTTATGACAAATGGTCAGGATATCGTTAATCAGAACGGCGAAAAAATTCAGCTCAAAGGCGTTAACCTCGGTGCCTGGATGATTTGGGAAGACTGGCTTTGTCCCTACGAAGAAAACCTTGATCATTACACAATCCTCGAAATTCTTACCGAACGCTTCGGCGAAGAAAAAGCCTACGAGCTCATGGATATCTATATGGACAACTGGATTACAGAATATGACCTCGATGAAATAAAGTCAATGGGCTTCAACTGTATCCGTGTCCCCTTCTGGTTCAGAAATTTCTATTATGACGACAACGGCAGAAAAATCCTTGACGAAAACGGAGAATGGGATTTCTCGCGCCTTGACTGGGTTATTGATGAATGTAACGAAAGAGAGCTTTATGTTGTTCTCGATATGCACGGTGCTGTCGGTTATCAGAGCGATGCACCCCACAACGGCAAAAAAGGCGAATGTGGTCTCTATGACGACACCGAGCAGGGCGAAAAATACAGGGTTCTCACCGATGAACTTTGGACAGCAATCGCTTCAAGATATAAAGACGAGCCCGCCGTTGCAATGTACGACCTTCTCAACGAACCAATGTGTGATGTTGAAGCGGGTGAAATTCAGCGAAGAATAAATAACGAAATGATTTATACCCGTCTTTATGACACAGTCCGCAAGGTTGATGACAGACACATCATCACAATGGAGTGTATCTGGACTGCAATCGCACTTCCTCAAGCATGGCTTAAGGGCTGGGATAATGTTGTTTTTCAAGTTCATTTCTATAATAATTCAAACTTCATTTTCAACCTTTTTGCGTGGTTCACAAAGTTTGTTTATATGGATGTTCCCATGATGATGGGCGAATTCTACCCCCATCAGAAAACGACCTGGGAAAACTGTTTCAACACTCTCGATAAAGCAAATTACAGCTGGTTCCTCTGGACTTACAAGGCAACGGGGCACGGAATGTGGGAATCGGACTGGTGCATCAAAGGAAGCAAAGACGGTTTTCACAGAGCGAATGTACGCACAGATTCCTATGAAGAAATTGCCCGAAAATGGGGCGAATGTATAAGAACCGAAAACGGTTTTCAGAATTCGGGGCATTATGAAAAAAATGTCAAAGCTTATCTCTGATAAAATTTTAAAAGGCTTGCACGGAATAACCCGTGCAAGCCTTTGTGCTTTTATTTATCCTTTTCGATTGTCTGAAGGAACTGGTTTGCCATCGAAATGATTTCGCCTGCGCCAAGCTTTGAAGCAAGCTTGCTGATTGGCTTGAGAGGAATCTTGCTCACAGGCTTGAGAATAGGCATATTCTTATCAATAGTTATATTTGCATGGTTCTTGATAAGACGCTGAACCTCGCTGTTGAAAATAATATCACCAACCTTATCCTCAAGAGAAAGATTGTCGGGATTGATATCGTCGCCTGCATTGAACCAGTTTCTTACGAAGCTCTCGCATCCCTCGGGAAGAACATAATCGGGATTGGGAATATCTGTGCCGTTAATCTTAATCTTATGAGTGCACTTGCCCGACTTTGCGGTGATAACGTTTTCGCCCTCTTTGATAACTGCATCAAAAACGAAAATCTTGTCGCCGGCAAGCTCTGTTTTTTCGCCGTTAACTGTAAGGGTTACGCTTTCGCAGTTTGAATAAACCTTGATTTTCTGTTCGCCTGTGGGTCTGTCAACGAATCTTTCGCCCGCAATATGAACGAACTTTTCGTCTGACCAGTATGCCTTATAAGCATAGAAAGAATCCTTCTTGATTTTACGGTCAAGGGTAACAAGGCCCTTGTTGTTTCTGCCTCTTACGCCGCCTTCATTACGGATTGCCGAACCGAAGTCAAACATATTCCATACATATGAACCCCAGAGCCATTCACGTTCATTGATAGCCTTGAGATAATGCTCGTGGTAATATGCCTGATATTCCTCGGTATAGTCACCCTGAACAGGCTGTGCCGCATGAAGATTGGGCATACCCTCTGCACCGTATTCGGAAATGCAGAGCTTGAGATGAGGCTTTGCTTCATGGAATTTGTCAAGCCACTTGTCAATGCCCTCAACAGTCTGCATATACCAGCCAAAATAGTGGTTATAGCCGAGAATATCGGGAATTTCATTGAGCTTTGAGTTGATTGATGTCATTGTTACCTGTGCTGTAACGGTGGGTCTTGTTGAGTCAAGTGCATGAGCAATATCGTTAAGCTCCTTGATACCGTTCACAAGACCGGATGCAGCGCTGTTAATACCGATTTCGTTTGCAACGCTCCAGCAGTAGATTGAGGGGTGGTTGTAATTCTGTCTGATAAGCTCTTCAAGCATGAACTTTGCCTGTTCCTGCTTTTTCTTGCTGAAATTCGAGATAACGGGAATTTCTGCCCAGACAAGGAAGCCGTATTCATCGCAAAGGTCATAGAATTTTTCGTCATGCTGATAATGAGCAAGACGGATTGAGTTTGCACCGACCTCTTTGATAAGGTCAGCATCCTCTTTGTGTTCTTTATATGTGAGTGCGTTGCCGAGACCCTCTCTGTCCTGATGTCTTGAAACGCCCTTCATTTTAACGCTCTTTCCGTTGAGGAAGAAGCCCTTTTCACTGTCAAAATAAAATTCACGGAAACCGAAACGGTCGCTTACCTCATCAATTACTTCGCCGTCCTTCTTGAGTCTTGCGGTCATTGTGTAGAGATAAGGATTCTCCATGCCGTCCCAAAGAATGTGGTTTTCAACAAAGAGCTTTGCCGCATCCTTTTCGGCGGGAATTTCTTCCCTTGCAACCTCGTTGCCCTGTGCATCGGTGATAACAAATTCCTTTGTCAGACCTTCGCAAACGCCTTCGATAACACTCTTTACGAAAACCCTGCCGTCTGCCTTCGGAGTAATATACATACCGCAAAGGCTCATGTCAAGAAGTGCAAAATGTGAGGGGGCAACACCGCTGATGATGTTAACATCCCTGTAAATGCCGCCGTAGAAGGTGAAGTCCGCCATCTGGGGATAAACGAATTCATTTTCGCTGTTATCAACGATAATTCTGAGCTTGTTTTCTTCGTTTGTGAGGAAATCAGTCAGTTCAAAACGGAACATGGAATAGCCGTTTTCGTGGCTTCCGAGATAAACTCCGTTGATATAAACCTCGCAGATTGTGTTTGCGCCGTTGATTTCAAGATATGTCTTGCCGTCAAAAGCGGGAATTGTTTTTTCATAAACGCATCTGCCTCTGTAATAGCTTTCCGATGCGCCCTGACCGTCAAGGGCGTTCCATGTATGGGGAAGAGAAATGTTCTCGATTTCGCCGTCTTTGATGAATACCCAATTATCATTGATGTTTGTTATCGCTCTCATTTTTGTCACCTTTACTTTCCCTGAGTTCGTATATTACAATTCTGTATTATAACATTATTTTTCTTATCGGTCAATACACGCATAAAGAACGTTGCGAAGCCTCGGCTGATAAATATGCTCCTGAGGCTTGAGCATATGATACGCATAAAGCATCAAGATTTTTCATCAAATTAAAATCTTTGACAACCTCCGAATATAAAGCAGAAAACTGATTTATATTATAATAGCATAATAAACTGAAGTTGTCTATGTATTACTTCTTCCTATCCGAGCAAATCATGCCAAAGAACCGCCACGAAATCCGTGACGGTTCTTCCTGTATATGAAAATTTATTTCATACCGTTTTCATAAGCTTCGATCATTTTCTTAGATGTATGACCCGTACGGCAGTTACAGGTTTCAGAGCCCTGAATCGCAGTAATATCAACGATTTCAGCCCTTTGTCTTGCCTTGAGTTTAAGCAGATATTTTTCGGTTGTTTCGCCCGTTACAAGCTTGATTTCGATTTTTGCGTGAGAGTCATTCTCGACGCTCACAAATATCTTATCAACATATTTGTCGATAAAATTCTTCGTAATCAAGCCTTCGGATGCGACCTTTGCCGCACTAACAAGCGAAGATTTAATTTCTTCAATGCTGTCCTTGAAACCTGCATCGGATTCAAGCTGTTTCTTTAAATCTTCAATTTCAGCCTCAACCTTCTCAATCTCCTTTGAGTTGCTTGCGTTCAATTTCTTGAATTCAGCTTCGGTATAGGCTTCATCAACATAAAGATCAAGAAGCTTTGCTTTTTTCTTGTAGAGCTTGTCTTTTTGCTCCTCTGCTCTTTCAAGTGCTTTTTCGAGACCGTCGTCCTTCATAATCTCCCAAAGCATCTGCGTGTACTCGTCAATGATT
>JAZSDF010000080.1:0-4690 GCA_045531035.1 Acutalibacteraceae bacterium
AAGCCTTCCATTGTAGGCATATAGTACCAGACCCCTGTTTCAATTTTGTCGCCTGATTTTACAGTTTCATCATAGCTTCTTGCGTTGTCAGCATCGGTTGACGGATAAATTGCACTTGCAAGAGGAACAATACCGTCGTTCTTTGCCCAGTCACCCTCGATTTTTATTCCGTCAATGGTCATACCCTGAGTGAGAGCGAGAAGTATTGATGAAATTTTGAAAATTGGGTTTACCGTATCCGTTGCCCATTGTCTGCCGAAGATGCCTTCTTCGGTAGCACAGGTACTGTATGAATAATAGTATGCGTTGGGGTCAAGCTTTATTGTTGCATTGAGAGCTGCTGCTCCTGCAAGTGTCATATCGTAACCGCAGTTATCCTTGGCTTTGAAGAAATCGCAGATTTTCTTCAGATCGAATTTTGCTTTATCTTCGCCTTCCTTAGGTGTAAGACCGAAGTGACCGAGATTGAGAACGAAGGGCATAACGTCGTCCATGCCGAGCGCACCCATAACATTAAACACAAAGCCCAGAGCAAACATTGTTATCTGAGGATCCACAAGTATGTTTGCAACCTGAGAGCCGTTGTGGGGGCTTGAAAGAGTTATACAGGAATGAACGCTGCTGTGGCCGCCTGTGAATAATTCACTTGTTTCATCGCCTGTTGCGGCAACCTCGTCTGCACTGCCGAAAGCCATAAGCGAAGTGAAAAGACGGACTGTTTCACCACCGAAGGAATGTCCCACAAGATTTATTTTATCTTCAAAGTTCCAGGGCTCACCCATAATAGCCTTGCCTGTGAAATCCTTGCCGAATCTGTCGTGGTTATGAGCTGCCGAGTGAGCCTCGCCGTAGTCAACAACTGTACCCGTAAGCTGTGCATATAGCTCGCACGCTCTGTCCCATGCACTGCTGAGGGGACCTACCGAAGGCGCATAAGCTTTGATACCGTTTTCATTAAGAGTTTTTACAATATCCGTTTCAGAACCCGGCAGAAGTCCGCCGCCCCAATAGGGTGAAAGCGAATAATACGGGGTGTCACTTCCCCATCCGCCCATTCCGTGAACAAATATGTAGGGATAGTTCGTTTTGTCGTTTTTGATTTCGGCGGCACTTGCCGGAATTGCCGTAAAACCGAAAACCATAGCCAGAATAAGAATTATTGCAATTATCTTTTTCATGTTTTGCCCCTTTCTGCCTTATACGGCAAATAATTACATATCCATTTTAACTTATCTGATTTTGCATGTCAATTAAACACTTTGTGCGTTTTGTTGTTTTTTATATTATAAAATTTATTTTGTATTATTCACTTGAAATATTATAAAAAAATGTTAAAATTATTATGATTAGGTTTAAAACCAAAACAGGAGGCGATATTATGGCAAAATTTTTATTCTCCGCATTTGCAGATGAAGCTTCGCCCGACATTCTCGAGCAGATAGCTGCCTGCAAAGAAAACAACATTGAATACATCGAACTTCGCAATGTCAACGGCAAAAACATCTCAAATTTCACCGTTGAAGAAGCAGAAGACCTCAAAAAGCTTCTTGATGAGCATGATATCAAGGTTTCCTCAATAGGTTCTCACTACGGTAAAATAGAAATCGACGATGATTTTGAGCCTCATTTTGAAGCTTTCAAGCAGACCGTTGAGGTCGCAAAGGTTCTCGGCACAAAATATATCAGAATGTTCAGCTTCTTCTTCACAAAGGGTCAGAGCATCGAAGAATACAAAGATGAAGTTTACAGAAGACTCACCGCAATGGTTGACTATGCCTGTGAACACGATGTTCTTTGCTGCCACGAAAACGAAAAGGGTATCTACGGCGATATCCACGAAAGATGTCTTGAACTTGCAGAGCATTTCGGCGATAAGCTCGGATGTATCTTTGACCCTTCAAACTACATTCAGTGCGGTTGTGACACCTTTGAAGGCTTCAAGCTTCTCAAGAATTACATAACTTATATGCATATTAAGGATTGCATTGCAGAAATTGATACTGTTGTTCCCGCAGGTGAAGGCGACGGACATCTTGAAGAAATCCTCAAGGCACTTGATCAGGAAGAGAAGGTTTATTTCCTTTCCGTTGAACCTCACCTGAGAGTTTTTGAAGGTCTTGACAATCTTGAACCCGACGATTCAACCGCATCAAAGATGAACAGCAAGTTCGTTTATCCCGACAACAAAACTTCATTCGCCGCAGCCTGCACGGCAATTCATGAAATCGTCAAGAAAGTTCAGCCCGTAAGATTCGGCATTATAGGCGTGGGCAACATGGGCCGTTCACACATCAACATGCATCTTAAGGGCGCTCATAAAGAACTCCGCATCACCGCATGCGCTGATATCGACCCCAAAAGACTTGAAGGCGCAAAAGAGCTCATGCCCAATATCAAAACATATAACTCCGCAGAAGAACTTATCGACAGCGGCGAGGTTGATGCCGTAATCATTGCAACTCCTCACTACGACCACTCTCCCATAGCACAGTACGCCTTCTCAAAGGGTGTTCATGTTCTCACCGAAAAACCCGCAGGCGTTTACACAAAGCAGGTAAGAGAAATGAACGAGGCCGCCGCAAAAACAGACCTTGTTTTCGGTATCATGTATAACCAGAGAACAAACTGCGTTTACAGAAAAATGCGTGAACTCGTTAAGAGCGGCGAACTCGGTGAAATCAAGAGAGTAAGCTGGATTATCACCGACTGGTACCGCACTCAGGCATATTACAATTCAGGCGGATGGCGTGCAACATGGGCAGGCGAAGGCGGCGGCGTTCTCCTTAATCAGTGCCCCCACAACCTCGACCTCTGGCAGTGGATTTGCGGCCTTCCCGTCAAGGTGAAAGCATTTGTTCACGAAGGCAAGTGGCACAACATCGAGGTTGAAGACGATGTTACAATCTACGCAGAATACGCAAACGGTGCAACAGGTACATTCATCACAACAACAGGCGACTGCCCCGGCACAAACCGCTTTGAAATCACTCTTGACGGCGGTAAGCTCGTTTGCGAAAACGATAAACTCATGCTTTACAAACTTAAAGGTCTTACATCCGAACATTGCGCAACCGCAGAAGAAGGCTTCGGCTGGATTGAAGGCGAATGGATTGAGGTTGAAACCGACGGCAGAAACAAGCAACATTCCGAGGTCTGCAACAAATTTGCCGCTGCAATTCTCCGTGGCGAAGAGCTCGTTGCAAAGGGCGAAGAAGGCATAAGAGGTCTTTCAATCTCAAATGCCGCTCATCTTTCCGCATGGCTCGGCAAGGAAATTGAGCTTCCCGTTGACGAGGATGTATATTATGCAGAGCTTCAGAAGAAAATTGCCGCAGGCAAGGCTGAAAAAGACGTTGTTGTTGAAGCAATCCAGGGCGATATGTCCTCTACCTTCTGATTGAAAGGAAAAAAGCTATGAAAGTTGCTGTTATCGGTTGCGGCGGAATTTCTTCAATGCACCTGAAAGCATTGAGCGATAATCCCGATACGGATATCGTTGCCGTTGCCGATATAAAACCCGAAAGAGCCGACAAAGCTGCCGCCGAATACGGTGCAAGGGCATACTATGATTTTGACGGACTTCTTGAAAAGGAAGAACTCGATGCAATTCATATCTGCACTCCGCATTATCTCCACACAAATATGGCGATAAAGGCTCTCAATAAGGGCATAAATGTTTTGACCGAAAAACCCTGCTCCGTTTCAGCCGATGAGGTTGAAGCTCTCCGCAAGGCACAGAAGGAAAGCAAAAAGCAGGTTGGTGTCTGTTTTCAGAACAGATACAATAACTGTGTCATTCACGCAAAAGAAATAATCAATTCGGGTAAACTCGGCAAGATGCTCTCCGCCCGTGCTTTTGTTACATGGAGCAGAGGCGAAGATTATTATTCCGATGACTGGCACGGCACACTCGACAAAGAATGTGGCGGCGTTCTTATAAATCAGTCTATCCACACGCTTGACCTCATTGAGCACCTTTGCGGGAAATGCAAAAAAGTTACTGCTCATGTTTCAAATGACCATCTTAAAGGCATAATTGAAGTGGAGGATAATGCAAGCGTGCTCATGGAGCTTGAAAGCGGTATCACCGCAATGATGTATGCCACCACGGCTTATGCGGAAAATTCCGATGTCTTTATCGAAATAGCCTTTGAAAACGGAAAGCTTCGTTTTGAGGGCGACAGACTTTATTCAGCTGATAAAAACGGTGATTTTTCCGAAGCCTGCGAAAGGCCCGAAACGGTTTACCACGGACAGAGTTATTGGGGCGTCGGTCACTCCATTCTTATTAATGATTATTATGACTGCCTAAAATCGGGCAGAAAATTTGATATCGATGCCTTTGAGGGCGGAAGTGCGGCAAAGCTTGTTTTTGCATGCTATGAATCCTCCGAAAAAGGCGAAAGCGTGGAAATTCTTTGATTTGCAAAAGGAGAAAAAGTATGTTTCATGAAAATTTAAAGGGCAGAGTAGCCGTTATAACGGGCGGCGGCGGTGTTCTTTGCAGCGGTTTTGCAAAGGACCTTGCAAAGCTCGGCGTCAAGGTTGCCGTTCTTGATTTAAGAGAAGAAGCGGCACAGAAGGTTGTTGACGAAATCAACGCAGAAGGCGGCACAGCTCTTGCGGTAGGCTGTAATGTTCTTGAAGCAGAAAGTCTTGAAAATGCGAAAGCAAAGGTTATTGCAGAGCT
>JAZSDF010000102.1:0-14649 GCA_045531035.1 Acutalibacteraceae bacterium
TTTTGCAAGGGCATCTTTGGACTGACCGTGAAGACTGTAAAGCATATATTGCTTATAAAGCTCTTCGTTATCAATTCCGTCGATGGTTTTCCATGTTGCCGCACCGCCTTCTGCGGTTGTGAGATTTTTAACGGCATGGAATGAGAATGAGGTGAAATCGGCAATCTGTCCTGCGTTTTTACCGTTTCTTGTTGCACCGAGAGCGTGTGCGCAGTCTGCAACAACGGCAACTCTACCTATAGCTCGCTGAATATCATTTGAAGGGCTGAAAAGATGCTTTTTATTCTCGACTGCGGCATAAATTCTGTCGTAGTCGCAGATAATGCCTGCAAGGTCAACGGGAATAATTGCTTTTGTTTTTTCGCTTATTGCAGCTTCCATAAGGTCATAGTCCATCTCAAATGAATCGGGCTTGCTGTCGATGAATATAACCTTTGCGCCGACATGGATTGCTGCCGAAGCTGATGCGGTATATGTATAGGCGGGGACAATAACCTCATCACCTTTACCGATGCCGAGCACACGCAGATTCATTTCAAGTGCGGCGGTTGCCGAATTGAGGCAGGCAACCTTTTCTGTTCCGCAGTATTCTGCAAGTCTGCGCTCAAACTCCTTTGTTCTCGGGCCTGTTGTTATCCAGCCTGAACGGAGTGCCTCGCAAACTTCGTTTATCTCTGCCTCTGTTATATCGGGAGGGCTGAAGGGTATGTTTACCATGAATTAACCTCTTTCTTTATAGGTGGGGACCATTTCCCTTACCTTTTCGGTTATTGTTTCGCTGTTTTCATAAGCCGCAAGCATGAGCTCGTCGAGTTGTGATTGGAATAAGTCTGTATCAAACCGAATGGGATTTCCGATGTGAATGAGCTTATTGGGAGTGGTTTTGAGTCCTTCCTCCTCCATAAGCTTTTCTTCATAAAGCTTTTCGCCGGGTCGGAGCCCCGTATATTCGATTTTGATATCAACATCGGGTTTAAGTCCCGAAAGCTTTATAAGATTTCGGGCGAGTGTATCGATTTTAACGGGTGAACCCATGTCAAGAACAAAGATTTCGCCGCCTTTGGCATCTGCGCCTGCAAGAAGCACAAGCGATACCGCTTCGGGAATGGTCATGAAATAACGGATGATTTCGGGATGGGTAACGGTAACGGGACCGCCGTTTTCAATCTGACGCTTGAAAAGAGGAACAACAGAGCCGTTTGAACCGAGAACATTGCCGAATCTTACCGCAACAAATTCAGTTCTTACATGTTTGGGAACGCCATCGGAATAAAGCGAGCCTTCTTCTTCGAGATGAGTGAAAAGCCTGGGAATTTCATTCTGACGGTTTTCTTTGATTTTTCTGTCAAACGCCTGAATGACCATTTCGCAAAGACGTTTGCTTGCACCCATGATATTTGTGGGATTAACAGCCTTGTCCGTGCTGATAAGAACGAATCTGTCGCAATTGTTCACCATTGCCGCATAGGCGGTTTTATATGTGCCGATAACATTGTTTTTGATAGCTTCGCATGGGCTGTCCTCCATGAGAGGAACATGTTTGTGTGCAGCTGCATGATAAACGATATCGGGTCTGAATTTCTTGAAAACATAGTCAAGTCTTCTTGAGTCACGAACGGAACCGATAAGAACTTCAAGCTTCATTCCGGGATATTTATTCCTGAGCTCCTGCTGAATCGAGTAAGCGTTATTTTCGTAAATATCAAAAATAACAAGTCTTTCGGGTTTGTGTGCCGCAACCTGACGACAGAGTTCGCTGCCGATTGAACCGCCTCCGCCGGTAACGAGAATTGTTTTGCCTTTGATAAGGTTATAAACGCCTGTCATATCGGCATCAATTGTTTCTCTGCCGAGAAGGTCTTCAACTGAAACTTCCTTGAGTGCGCCTGCGGTGATACCGCTGTTTACATACTGATAGAAATCGGGAAGAGTTTTGGTTTCGCAGCCTGTTTCCTTGCAGATGTTGACAATATCTCTGATGTTTTCCTTTGATGCACTCGGCATTGCGATATATATTCGGTCAATATTGAATTTTTCAACGCTGTGAAGAATATCATCACGTCCTCCGACAATTCTTACACCGTCAAAATATCTGTTCTGTTTGTCGGGATTGTCATCAATCATGCAAACGACCTTGTCCTTATTTGACCTTGTTTTCTGAATGTTTTCAAGGAGCATTCTTCCCGCATCGCCCGCACCGATTATCATAACCTTGTGGTAGGAATGGCTGTCCGTGTCTGTTCCGAAAAGCTGAGGTACGGCAGAGAAAATTCTGTAAGAAAATCTTGCCATAAGTAAAAGCAAAACCTGGAAGCACGATCCCCACAGATAATATGAAAGAGGCATTTTACGGAAGATGAGAGTTATCAGCACGATATGAACCGCCGATGCCGCAACACTTCCTATTGCAGCCCTCATAAGCTCTCTGACACTCACATATTCCCATACACTGTGGTACATTCGCATCAAATAAAAGATAACAAGACTTAATACCGTATAGAGGGGAATAAAGTAAACATACGGATCAAGATATTTATCCGGGATTTCCGAAAAAACGCCGTCAAATCTTATCCAGAGTGCAGCAAAATATGAGATGTTGATTGCCATAACGTCATAAACCATCAGAAAGATAGCTTTTATATGCCAGGTTTCAAAATGAAATTTTCTTTTTCCGGAGAGAGATTTCGACAACTTCAAGTCAACCAAATCCTTTATGTTTTATTACGAGTCGCTGTTTTCCGAATGTTTGCGTTTTTTTGTTTTTCTGTGTTTGCGGTCTTCACCGTAACCGTAGCCGTAACCATAGCCGTATTTTCCGTAACCGTAGCCATAACCGTAACCGTAGCCGTATCCCGAAAGACCTTGAACGGTTCCGTTGAGAACGCATCCGAGGATTCGGATATCCGTGGACATAAGGTTATCGAGAGTGTTTTTAACCCTTGAAATTCTTACCGCATCCTGATATGTTACAAAAATTGCGGCATCCGCATGCTGTGCGATGAACAAAGCATCGGAAATAAGTCCGCAGGGAGGAGTATCAACAAGGATATAATCATACGAATCTCTGAGATTTTCAAACATCTGTTTTATATTAGCAGAGTTTAAATATCCGGATTCTTCATTTTCGTCTGCGTTGGGAATAAGAAGATGAAGCTTGTATTTTTCAAGATATGCAATTTTATAAAGGTCTGTAACGGTTTCGTATCTGATATTTTCGGTATCGATACCGAGAATGGGAGCGATACTCGGATGTCTTATATCGCCGTCAACAAGAAGAATATTCTTGCTGTGGTCTGCAAGAGCAATTGCAAGGTTTGTTACGATTGTTGTTTTACCCTCGCCGGGGACAGAGCTTGTTGCCATGATGATTTTTTCGTTCTCGTTAACAGAAGAAATGAAAACATTTCTAAGCACACGGAACGATTCGGGAAAGCCGCTTCCGATATCGGGATTAGTGAAAAGAAGTGATTTATCACCGGGCATTGCTTTCTTTTTGAATAAGACCTGAGGGATAACCGCAAGAGGTTCAAGATTAAGTTCTTTTTTGATATCATTCTTTGTTTTAACTGTTTTTCGCTGAAGAATATAAACAAATATAAACATCAGTCCGAAAAACAAGCCGACTATTGCTCCTTTGACTGCCTCACTGAGATAGTTTATCTCATTTGAAGGCGATGTTGCAACCGCAGGCTGCTTAAGAATATCGAAGGTGATGCTTCCCACAACATATTTTGCAACAGACGGGAAATTATCGATTGCTGAAATGAGCACATCATATGTTTGCTGAGGGTCTCTGCCTCTTGCGGTAAGAGTGAACATATTTGTGCCGGGAACCGCAGATGCACTGAGACTTGCAGGCATATAAGCAAGGTCGAGATCCTCGCATATTGCATCCTGAAGAAGATTGCAGGAAAGAATATAGGGAAAGGTTGATGAAAGCAATGATGCGGTTGTTGTGTCATAATAGAATGTGTAAACGGAAACACCGTTAACAGATGCATCTGCGTGCTGGGTGTTAACCGTGAGAGTTACGGCCGATTTATATTCCGGATTATAGTTGAGCTTGCTGCTTAAGGCACTGAAACCGCCGAATAACACTGCAGCTGCAACGCATACCCACCAGAATCTCTGCAACGCCTTGATAATATCGTTCAGATAAACCGTAACAAAAATATCTTTTTTATTTTCAGATGTCTGATTCATTTCAAATCTTTCTTTCAATTTATTTTAATCTGCGGTTTCCGATGCGGTTGCTTTTTCAAAAACAACATCGTCGGAAACTGTTTTCGTTGTGTTTTCTTTGATGCTCTTTTCGGCTTGGGCATTGTGCTTGTGATGTCTGCCGTAGTGACCGTAATGTCCGTAATCGGAATATCTGCCGTAACCGTATCCTCCGTAGTTATTGCTCTCGTCGTTACCCGTAATGCTGAACGGGAGAATGTTCATGTGAACATCGTTGAGGATACAGCCTGCAAGGTTTGAGCTGATTTTGCTGATTGTTGAGATTGAGTCATTGAGGGCATTAACGTTTACGGTATCTGTTCTGATAATCAGAATTGTTTTATCAACCATACTGATAATATCCGTAACGGTTGAATCGAGGGAAATCGGAGCGGTGTCAATGATAATAAAATCAAACTCTTTTTTGAGCCTTTCAATCAATCCGGAAATGCTGCTGTTTTCTATGAACGAACGGAAATCGGGGCAGGGCTTTGTGTTTATTGCAACAGAAAGCGAGGTTTTCTTGAAGGTTCTGAAAACAAAATCTTCGTGAGTAATTTTTCCGGAAAGCAATTCCGAAAGCTCACTGTTTTCCTTTGCCTCTTCGCTGAAAATTTTATGAAGTGCAGGTTTTTTGAAGTCAAAATCAAGAAGAACAACCTTGTTTCCTCTGTCAGCAAGTGAAACAGCGATGTTTGCCGCACAGGTTGATTTTCCCTCGTTTTCTGCAACGCTTGTGACAGCGAAAACTCTGTCGCCCGTCTGATTTTTCTTGTGTTCAAGCTTTGCTGCGATTTTATGGAAATTTTCCGTAAAGCGCAGGCTGATATATGCGTTGCTGTGGATAAGCAGACCCTTTTTCTTCTTTTGCTTAATTTCCTTAAGGGTCATCTTTTTATCTTCGTGAGCGATTGATCCGATAAGCTTTGATTCTATTTTTTCATTAAAGTCGTTTTCATTTTTTACGGTGTTTCTCATAAGCGAGAGTGCAATTATTATGGCGAGAGCCACCGTTGCACTTGCCGTAATGACCATATTACGGTTTGAGCTCGAAACGCGGTTTGACGGTGCACTCGGAACAGATGGCATTCTGATAACAAATACACCCGCATTTCTGAAAATTTTGTTTGAAACCTTATGATGAGACTTGATGACCGCATTAAGAAGCTTATATGATTTTTCAGGATGGTTTGATGTAACTTTGAGTTCAATGAAATTTGTCTGTTCAAGAACCGTTGCAGATACAGTGCCGTCAAAGCTGTCGATTCCGAGATATTCTGCAGCAGCTTCTTTTATTGACGGTTCGGTAAAAATATTAACAAGAACATTTGCTTTTTCATTTGAAAGTGTGAATGATGAATACGAGCCCGAGGAGGAGCCGCCGCCGTTAACGGAAAGGGTTGCTACGGCGGTATATACGGGGCTGTATGCTGCGTGAGTAACAAGGAATAAGCCCATTGCACCGATAAGAGCACAGAGTATAACAACCCAGAGGTTTCTGACTATATCTCTCAGAAGGCTGTACCATTCAACTGTAATTTTATTCTTCTTCATAATCTATCATTCCTCAACAATAATGGTCAGCACGCTGTGACCTCTGAGATCATTGGCATCCGTAACATAGTAATGAACGTGATAAGTACCCGGTTTGTTGAAATCAACATTTGATTCAAGTGTAACTTTATTTTTCAGGCTTTTTTCTTCCTGAATCGCATCAATGAGATATTCATTGAAATCAATGCTTGTACCTTTTTTTACATAAACAAGGTATTCGGAAAGTTCAATTTCCGGAACGGAAATCGGGCGGTCTTCAACTATAAGGGGAAGCTGAATGGTTGAAGTGTCACCCTTGCTGTTGGTAACGGAAACATCAACGGAATAAGCACCTGCGTTTGAGCCTAAATAATTGTTTGAAGTAATGATTATGCTGCCGGTTATGTTTCCTTCAATGCTGTCGTGAGCTTCGATTATTTCTGAGATGTCAATATGTTCATAAAGCGAGAAGCATAAATTACCCGTTACTTTAAATTTGGGTGACTCATATCCCTTAAATCTGATTTTTCTTGATGCTTTGGCAACATTGTTATCGCTGTCGCAAACGGCATATGTAACCTTGCTGACACCTTTTTCGGTGAATCCCGAAATCGATTCAATAATTATTTTTTCGGTGAGGTCTTTGTCCTTTTCGTCATAAGCTGTGACGCCTTTAAGCAATTCTTCGTCGGTTGCCTTTAGGCTGACCTCTATCATTTCTCCCTCTACGTTTATTTGAGGGATTGTATTGTCCTCACCGATTCTCTCGCTGATATAAACAGCCAGCGAAGCGATTGATATAAACATAAATGCAATTACAACAATAATTTTAAACGGTTTCATTCTGTTCACCTTATATTTTAATTGATTTTTTCATTTTTGAGAACTTTTTCGGGATTGATTTTCAGAAGCAAATCTGCGTATTCTTCGGAATGAATTTCGCTGATAATTTCATGAGCATCCGCAAGATAGGGAGATCTCATATACGGACTGTGCGCATCGCTTGCAACGAAATCAGCAATTTCATTCATGATAATGTTTTGTGAAACCACATAAGCGTCTCTGCCTAAACCGCCCTTAAGACTTCCTTTGTTAATCTGAAGCAGACATCCCATGCCCTTCAGTTTGAGGGGGGCGGATTCGTCTTCGGCAACAAAAGCGTATCTTTCGGGGTGGGCAACAATCGGAGTAAAGCCCTCCGCAATAAGAAGCTGAAGTTTTTCGTAAACCGATTCCGATTGTTCGGCGAATCCGAATTCAACCAGCGGATAATCCGATTTGCAAAGAGTCAGAAGTCTTTTCTTTTTTATCAGTTCAACAAGATTTCCGCAGGCAAAAATTTCATGGCCGGGATAAATATCAAGCGGTATTTTTTCTTCCCTGATGCGTGATTTGAGTGCCTTGAAGTTTTCAACATAATGCTTATCCAGATAGTTCTGATATGAATTGGGAATGTTGCTGTGGGGGGTGACGATTATGGCTTTTGTACCGCCCTGAACGGCAAGGAGAGCCATTCTTATTGATTCCTCAATATTGTCGGAGCCGTCGTCAAGACCGGGTAAAATATGACAATGAATATCGACCATGACGCACCTCCACCAATACATACTTATACATACTATATAATACTATAATAGCAATATTAAAGTCAACATCTATTTATATATTTTTATTATTTTCCTTATTATATGACATAAAAACCGCCCGCACAGATTCACTGTACGGGCGGTTAAATTTATTTACGGGGTTATGACCAGAACACTTGCATAGCACCGGCTTCTACCGAAGTGAACTTACAATACATTTCGAGGGGTACGCTGATTTCACAAGTTTCACCCATACCGAATGTTTTGCTTGCATCGACACCGCCGATAACGCTCTGAATTAACTCCATATCTGCTGATGAAGTGGTGCATGAAGATGCACTGCTTCTTGGGGAGGCGTTTGTAATAAGTTTAATTGATGGCTTGATGTAGTTGTTCATTGTTATACCTCCTTACTTAACGGAAGAACATTCTTTAAAATTTCAAATATTCTTTCGAGGATACGGATTATTTTAGCGAAGAAACCTCTGAGAGCATTAATTGCTTCGTCGTAATTGTTGTTTGTGGGATGTTCGCCGACGAGATCGAGATCGGGATCGGGATTTTCAATTTCTCTGTCGGGTTCTGAACCGGGATATGCAATGGGAGAATCGTCGGGAAGACTGTATTCAACATCAACGGGTTTAAGCGACATAAGAGCAACAGCATCATCGAGGCTTGCGGTGTTCAAATGATTTGCGGTAGCACCGACAAGCTTCAGACTGTTGAGAGAAAGAAGACCATCGCCTGAATTTGTGATCGCTACGGTAGCAACACCGTTTGTTGCCGTAAGATATTTTGTAATATCATAATACATCTCGGTTGCTGAATTGATTGCAATTGCATTGCCGTTTACGGTAAGCTTGGGAGCGCCTGAAACGGCACGCGCACTAATCATTACCTTGTCGCCTTCGTTGAGATTAACGTTGAATGTTACGCCCATAGTGCTATTTGAGAGATAAAGTTCATTCTGAGGGCCTTTTTTCTGGTAATCGGCAAAGGATGCTTGACTGAATGTAGCGCCTTCAATGTAAGCGAATATATTCGTGATGTCAGTGAAAATTCCGTTATCGCTCTTTGCAAGGTTATTGATAATGTTGTAATATTTTGCACCCTGTTCACTTGCGAGATATGCAGAAGTGTCTTGAATGGGGTTATAAACGCGGAAACCGTCAAAATAGTTTTCAAGGGAAACCGTGCCGGTGCTGCCGGACTGAGTGAAGAGGTTTGCACCTTCAACGCCTGTTCCGCCGTTGAGAACTGAATTATCATCCATCCATACAAGCTCAACTTCCTGGCCGATAAGTTCATCCATACCGAGCTGTGCAAAGAATTCATCAGTTACGAATGAATCGGCAGCAGCGGAGGAAATTTCAATATCCGTGCCTTCGACGGGAGTTGTTTCAACAGCACTTGTCTGGAGAGCACCTGCGAATGAATAATAGGTTGCGGTTACTTCAACACTGTAGGTGCCGTAGGCATCTTCAAAGTGAACAACAGGAACCTGAGTGAGAGTGCCGTAAGTATCGTTATAGAATGTGTCAACGATATAAACCTTCTTGAGCGCCTGAGATGAATCTCTTATAACAACTGTCTGAATGCCGGTTTTGGTTCCGCAAGCGGATACAAGGTCAATGCCTGTGCCTGTGAAATCAAACTTCAGAGTATCTGAACGGTTGTTTTCAGAGTCAACAACAACGGATTTTGCGATTCCGTTTGAATATTGTGCGTTTGATGCATAAGCGGTATCATAACCGTAAACATCCGATGCACTCGAGAGCGACTGAGAAAGACCTGATGATGTGCCTGCTGTTGACCAGTCTTTATAACTGCTGCTTACGGGAGAGGCAAACGATTCTTCGTAATAAACGTTTGAAGCGGGAATCATATTGACCTTTGCCCAGTAGTAACCGTTGTTGTTGGGCTTTTTAATAAGTACATATGATTCTTTGATGTCGTTGCAGGTGGGTGTAATATTTGAAGTTACTTTTGTACCGTCGTAATTGATTGCAGCAACGTCGTCAAAATTCAGACTTGTATTGCGAGGGTTCTGCTTATCGGGCTGGGTATCGAATGAAATCGGAGTACCGTAAAGCGAAGAGTTAACCATCGGAAGGCCGAAGTCATAAGTATAGTTGAATGTGGGAACTTCGAAATATGCCTGCGGGAAATACTGTGTTGCCGTGCCTGCCGAAAGAGCTTCAGAGTTTGCATAAACAGCTGTTTCCAAATCTTTACTGATGGGCAGGTTGAGTCCGAATTGATCTTCTTTGGCGGGATTGAGAAGAACGCCGTCAATCTGAAGAATAAGCTTCTTGCCTTCGTTACCTGCAGCAACATATTCTTCCGCATAATTGAAGCCCGTGAGCTTAACGGTATTATTTCCAACGTCCTTTGCAATTTCATAGTTTGCGACTACCGGCTCTTCTTCATAGATTCTGCCGAGAGAGTCGTAATAAATCTGTGAAGTTTTTGCGGTTGCAACCGAAGTATCGGTGAGCATAAAGGTGTCGCCGAGGCTCTGGAGGGTGATTGAGTCGTCTTTAAGCGTTACGGTTTCAACTTCAAGAAGACTGTCTTCGCCCGGCTGAGAAAGAAGATCAAACAGTGAGTCGAGTTCAATATATGATGAAAGGTCATGCCGAATAGAGAAGCCCGAACCGTTTACTGTTCCTTTGACAAGTGTGTTTTCGGTAGTTTCATATTTTGATGTTGCCGAACCGTTAATCCAGTTTGATGAAAGAGCATCAAGGAAACCGACGTTATCGAAATTGGCTGTTGTTCCGGTGCCGATCTGAATGTTATAGATATCAACGTCATACTGCTTCATAATGTTTGCCATATCAATGGCAGCTCTTGCACTGCGGTATGCAGCATCATCATCGCTACCGGAATAACCCGGAGCACCGTCGGTAATGTTGATAACAACTGCTTTTGAATTGACATCTGCTTCGGTGTATCTTCCTGCATCAGCCGTGTTTTCATATGTGCCGTAAATCTTTCCGTGATGTGTATCGCCTTCTTCAACATTCAGGGTCATCTGGTCTGCAAGAGCGTTCATTGCCATTGTCATACCGTGGTCAACGAAGGTGTCGGAATCGCCATTTATTGAAAGATTATTAATAATCTGCTCAAGGTTGTCGTGGCATGCGGGGAAGAATGCATTTTCATAAGTTGAATTATTACTTTCATATCCAAAGCCGTTTACACTATTACTGTTTCTCAATTCACCGCCATTGGTGTAATATGAATAATCAAATACATAGTCAAATTCAAAGGCAAGGTTGCCGTAATTAACCATATTAACACCATTAACGGTTGAATACATACCTGTATTGTAATATCCCTCGTCAGGATAGGTCAGTTTACCGTCGCTGTTGGTCTGCTTCGAATCGATTGTTGATGTTGAGCCGTACTGAACGATAGCGATTCTGTGCTGAAGACCTGTCTTTTTGGCGTGCTCCTGAATCTGCTGAATGAATTCGAGAGTTGACTGCTTCATAGACTCAAAACGGGTTGCGTCGCCCGTTCTGTCAGTCCAATAGAAACCGCCGGCAAAGCCTTTGTCGGGGTTTTTCCAGAAACCATAAGTTTTGCACATTTCGTGTTTATTTCCTGAATCACTATGCAGTTCTGAGTTGATGCCGAAATAATAGTCATGTTCAGCCGCTCCACTGTAAATGTTTACGGTGTGATAGTAGCCACCCGCAGCGAAATAATTACTTCTTTTGGGATAAACACCGTAAAGGGTGTTGCCATATAATAATTTACGTTGCCCCTCTGTATATTGCTCAACCCATTGATAGTCGTAGGCTTCGGGGTTATCCGACATTCCCCAATAGGGAACGTCTTTGTTGTTTATCATTGAAGCCGAGGTGTCAAGAACAAATACAAAGTCGATAGGCTTGCCTGTTGTTGACTTCTTTGTTATGGTCTGACCGGTTGAATAGGATTCAAGTGTGATTGTGTAGGTTCCGTCATCTTTAAGTTCAGCGTTGAGGTTAGTGGCAAGACCGCTTTCACCTGCTACAGATGTATCATCATCACGGCGGTAAATATGGAACTTGGTGTATTTTTCATTAACTGCCTCGCCTGTCTTGTTACCTGAGTAGAGTGCGCTATGCTTACTAAAGGCATCGGAATGGAAGGTGCCTGCCTGCTCGACCTGACCTGCATATGCCTTAACCGGGGATGATTCCAATTCATCTTGTGTATCGGGGTTGTCGCCGCCGAAAGCATAGGTGTTGTTATAAATCGAGGTGTATGCGTTCATATATTCAGGAACCGTGCCGTCGTTACACCAGAGATAGTAATCGGCATCGCCGTCGTAATAGAAACTGAAGGTTCCGTCGCCGTTATCCTTGATTCTTATGTTGTCAAGCTTGTCTGTTGTTCCGACACTGTTCATCATATAGATAAGACGCGAATCGAAATAAAGGTTTTTGAATTTGCCGTAGTAGCTGTCGTTGTTCTGTATGCGGAATGCGCCGGTGTCTGCACCGATAAGATTCCAGTGGAGCGAGTCCTTATCATCTGCCATAACATCGTTAAGCTTCAGGACATCGGCTTCGGTTGCATATTTTGTTATCTGATGGCCGGTGATACCGATTGAGTCGGCTGTGTTTGCCTGGGTACCTGCTGAGTTCTTGGGCATGTTGCCGGCTTTAGATCCGCCGAATGAATCGAGAGCATAAAGAATCTTATTGCCGTTTGCACTCTTTACGTCTGACTCATAAACAATCATGTATCTATCGTTATAATTGATTTCGTCAAGACTGTTGATTTTGACATATGTATCAACGCGTCCTGCAGATGAGGTGTTTGCGGAGGATATTGAGAGACTTTGTCTTTCTTCGCCCATAATCGCATACTGGTCAATCTTCCACACAACGTCAACGGGCTGTGTTGCAACCTTTGTGGCTCCATCATGTAACGCAGCATGATAATTGTTAGCGTCCCAATCCTTCTTTCTGTAGTTATAAGCGGCGGATTCGGTGAACATATAGAGATAGTCATCGATTACGCAAACTGCTTCACCCATTGAAAGATTATGGAACTGATGAATCTGTTCATCTTTAACCAGATAGCAGTCGTTTCTTGTTGTTCCGCCGATTGTGAGAGAATATGTGCCGGGAACGTTGAGGTCGATATCGATAATGTCAATCTCGCTTATGTAGTCAGATCCTTCAATCTTTCTGTTCCATGAACGGCTTACATAGATTCTGCCGTTGTCAACCATAGCGTACTGAATCTTATCAAAATTAACAACAGTTTCGCCAACCGTAGTATTACCGTCGTATTTGATATCTGTAACAAAAGTATTAGGGAAAGCAACAACATAGGTGGGATTGCCTGCGGTGCCTACATAGTGAATACGTTCGTAGTCATATACATTGTTGCTGTAAGTATTGGCTTCTCTTACGGCGATATCCGTCATTGCGAAGTTTCTTGATTCACCTGCCTGGATTGCGTCCTGGTCAAAACGCATTGAATATGTGCCGGTATATGCTCCGTCTACCGGCTCAGTTGTGGGCCATGTGCTGTCTGCACCGACAGGCTTGAGACCTGCGGTGAAAGGCATTTTATAATGCCATCTGCCGTCCGGAAGCTTTGTTTTAATGGTCTGTGAAGACTGCTTTGTGTTGGTGTGACCTCCGCCGTTGGGAGCAAAGATATAAAGGTCGGCATCTTCATAGTTTGTTACAAATTCAATAACATAATCTTTGCCTGCTGTAAGTTCAACCGATGCGAAGGTGGGAGTATATTCACCAACATATTCTTTGGGAGCGGTGATGGTACCGGTAATATCAACGGAGTCACCGTTTTTATACGCATACCATTCGAGAACTGAACCTTTGGTTGTGTCAGTACCATATGGTGTTGTAACAGTAACAAGGTTCTTATACTTACCGCAAAGATAGTTCCATTCTTCTGCTGATGAATCGCCGTCAAGTCTGTAGCCTAAGAGCATACTTTTGTGGTTTCCGTTTGCCCATGCTTTGTAATCGTCGTTGTCTTCATAATAGAAGTTACCTACCCAGAGCACGCCGTCATCATAGCAGCAATACGAGGTTTTGGCATTATTCATTTCGCTTGCAAAGCTTACCGTACCTCTGATGGTAACATTCTTTTCTGTTCCTTCGGCAACATCGAACTCCGAAAGAGGAATATAAGAAATGTTTGAGGCTGAATCGGCAAAATAGAAATTATGCTTTGATGCTGCAATACCGCCGCCGTGGCTTGTATTAACAGTAATGCCGCCGGTATTATAGATGTTGAACAAAGCTACGAATTTACCGCTCGAAACATCAATCGCATAAATTGCTGTGGCACGGCTTTGGCCGCTTGCGTCATAAGCGGACATAAGAATCCAGTTCTTTTCGGGCCAATAGGTCATACCCTGAGGGGTGTAGTCATCGCCGTCACCGAGACCGGGGATAACCATATTGGTCGGCTCGCTGTGCCCGTCAAAGTAACTGTTAGCATAAACGCCATAGAAGAAATCACGGGCTGAAACGCCGTCAACAGAAGTCTTAGTGCCTACAACCTGCTGCTGGGTGATTCTGCCGATGGTTGTGTTGGTATATGCTTCTGCTTTGGTGAACAAGATTGCAAGGTCGTCAACAGTAATGCCGGCAACGGCGAAGATGCCAACGGTCATTACAAGACAAAGCATAAGCGCAACCGCTTTTTTGAGTGCTTTCATAAATGTTTACCTCCATTTGTTTTTTTAAAAAAAATTATTTATTAATAAACTCCAAAACGGATACGTTTGGATAATTATTGCCGTAAAATAAAATCTTTACATAGTTCAGCGTATTTGTGAGCCTTTTTGCACGCGTAGAGTGGAACTTTGTCGCTTTTTCCTGTTTCCGCAACAGAAACCGCTGCACACATATCGCATTTGTTTCGCAACGAACAGGTTGAACATTCTTTCGGAAGAAAGATTTTTTCTCTTTCTCCGCAAATCTTTTTCCATGCATCGCTGAAATCCGTTATCGGAACATTCGGCTCCGACATCATTCCGCACGGTGACATTTCGCCTTTCCATGTTACCCAGAAAGTTGAGAGACCCGCACGGCAGTTGATTCGCTGACTGCACGAAACATCGCCTGATTCCGTAATCGAATCGGAATTGAGAAGAAGTTTTTTTGTTTCTTCCTCTCCGAGCAAGTTTCGTTGCCAATCAAGATTTGCTTTTGCCGCTTCCTTAGGAGAAAGCCTGAATGTTTCGCCACGGGTTCGTGTGGGAGAAAACATATAACTCGCTGCTTTTATCGGAACATCAAGTCCTTTCGCAAAAGCCGTTACT
>JAZSDF010000018.1:0-2274 GCA_045531035.1 Acutalibacteraceae bacterium
TCTCTTCTTAAGGAAGGTATGGAAAATCTTAAGGCGCAAGGCTATAAGATCGGTCTTGAAACACAGAATCCCGACAACGTGGGCTTTTATGAGAAGCTGGGCTTTAAGACCGTAAAGCACGAGTTTTATAAGCTTGAAAAAATAAATAATTATTATATGCTCAGTGAATAACAAAAAACTCTTCTGATTTATTCAGAAGAGTTTTTTTAATATATAAGAAATTGCTCACAATGTGAGCAATTTTGCTTATATCAAAAAACACCTTTTCGCCCCCAAGATTGGGGGTCAATGTCATTAAGTTAAGAAAAATCGAATTTCACAATGTTGTGAGGTTCGGTTTTTTTGTAACTTTTTTCAAAAAAACACTTGACATACAGAATAAAATGTGAGCCTTTTTGTTAACTTTCGTTAACAAAAAGGCCTTTGAAATTAGAGGTGTTTTCACCACTGATTTTAAGGGAGGTTTTTTCTATGTCAAATGAAATTTTTTCTGTAAAAAGAAAACTTGATGATGCCATTTCTCAGCTTTGTGATACTTCTTGGATGTTTGTTAAAAATCCAAATACTGATTTCACAAGAAATCGTAAATTGCCATTCCGCAAAGTTGTTTCTTTTCTTCTTGCTATGGAAGGCGGCTCATTATCAAACGAATTATTGAAATATTTCGGATGTTCTTCTGATATTGCCTCTTCTTCTGCGTTTGGGCAACAACGTAACAAAATCAATGAATATGCTTTTCCATCTTTATTTGATTTGTTTGTAAAGAAAACAGATAAAGGATATTTGTACAAAGGCTACCGTTTGTTTGCTGCAGATGGTTCTGATATTCATACTCCTACAAATCCTGATGATGTTAATTCATTTTTTCCGGAATGTAACGGGCGATCTTCATACAATATTCTTCATTTGGATGCTATGTTTGATCTTCTTCAACACACATACATTGATGTCAATTTAGACGGATTAAGAAATTCTAACGAGAGAACTGCTCTTTGTTCTATGGTCGATCGTTCTTCTGTTTCTTCGGCTCTTCTTATCGCTGACAGAGGTTATGAAGGATACAATCTTATGGCTCATTGTCAAGAAAAGGGGTGGAAATTCCTTATCCGCATTCAAGACATTCTTAATTCAAGAGGAATTGCTGCTGGTCTTGATTTGCCTGATTCTGATGAGTTTGATTTAAGTTTATCTATTTCTTTAACAACAAAGCAAACTAAAGAAACTTTGTTGTTAGCTCGTAACAAAAATCAGTTTAAAATACTGAAAACTTCTCGACCTTTTGATTTTCTTCCTATGAAAAATCAAAAATTTAATCCCGCTGTATTTTTTGATATCCACTTTAGGATCGTCCGTTTCAGGATTGCTGATAATTCTTATGAAACTGTTGTTACCAACCTTGATTCTGTTGATTTCCCTCCGTTTGAATTAAAAAAACTTTACAATATGCGTTGGGGCATTGAAACATCTTTCCGTGAGTTGAAATATACTGTCGGGCTGGTACATTTTCATGCAAAAAAAGTGGAGTACATTTTCCAAGAAGTGTACGCCCGACTTATCATGTACAATTTTTCAGAATTGGTTACCTCGCACGTAATCATTCAAAAATCCGACACAAAATATGCTTACAAAGCAAACTTTTCTGTCGCTGTACATATTTGCAGACAACTTTTTCTCGGTAATGTATCTCCACCCGTTGTTGAAGCTATCATTTTGAGGTATGTTTCACCAATTCGCCCCGGTAGAACACGACCTCGTAACGCATCAATCAAACACGCTGTTAGCTTCATATACAGAATAGCATAATTTTTCTTTTTTTAACAGCATTTTTTGCGGATTATATTTAATCCGCTGTTTTGTCATGCTTTTTTTTGCTAAAAGAGCACCCTAAAACAGTTCGTTTACTGATTTGGATGCTCATTTTTCTTTTTGTTGTTCTTGTTTTGCTGTTAACTTAATGACATTGCCCCCACTCTTGGGGGAAAGGTGTTTCTTGATATAAGCTAAATTGCTCACTTCGCGAGCAATTTCCTATATATTAAAACAGGTCTGTACCTCACAGGGTACAGACCTCGTTTTTTTGCTTTGTCGGCTTAATCAAGCTCAGATTCGCTGATGTATACGTATTCGGGAGAAATCGGTTCAAGTGAAACGGATGCTCTTAAAATATTTCTTGCATCTGCTGCAGAAACTGTGCCGTCAAGATTTACGTCTGCCGCACAAAGTGCCTTTGCGCTGAGCTGCTCAAGCTTTACGGAATTTCTTAATGCAAGTCTT
>JAZSDF010000139.1:0-4632 GCA_045531035.1 Acutalibacteraceae bacterium
CTCTTTTAAAAAGTTGCCTATTAACTTCATATCCATAAAAGCACTCTCCCTTCAATCAGAGTTTAGCCCCGATTAAAACAAAAGTACACGACATAAAATGAGAATTCAGGGTTATCGATATTATTTAATTATTTTTTCTCAGCAATAAATCATATTCATAACTGTCACCTTGGTAGGTTTCTTTTATCCGTGCGATAGGATGAATGAATCCGTATTTCTCATACATATATCTTGCACGGAAGTTATCATCTTCAACGCCGACAGTAAGTTCGTGATAACCGTTGGCATTGAGTTCGTCAATAACGGTTTCAAGAAGATATGAGCCTAATCCTTTACCCTGATAATCTTTATGAACTCTGAACGCAAAAAGATATGCTCGTTTTCCTTTTTCGGCGAAGTCTTTATCTTCATTATCATATTTCACATGAAGCTCACCAATCAGCTTGCCATCATCAAACAGAGCAAAAATATCAACGATACCATTTTTGATGCTGCGGGTGTTTTCGGCAATCATATCATCAATATCTTTGTAGTTGAAAAGTTGTGTTAAAATGGGAAGTTCGCTTATTTTGAGTTTTCTGACGATATTCATATTATAATTACCTTTTATAAGTTTTTTCTATACATAACCTCAACTGCACCGTATACCGTTTGTGTTTTACCAGTTAATACAAATCCGTGCTTTTCGTAAAAACTACAGGCACGGGTATTCTTTTCAAATACCCAAAGCAACACGCTGTTGTATCCCGAATTTTTGATTTCGTTGAATATATGATTCATCATCATTGTGCCATAACCTTTACCCCAGTTATCACACAAACTATGAATGCAAATTAATTCTGCACTATCTGAAAATTCGGGATTTCTTGCTTTACTCCAAGCGGCAATACAATGAGGCTTTTCGTCAATTTCAAGAACTGATATTTCTGCATAGCCTGATTTTAGAACATTCTCATACTTTGTTTCTGTTTTTGATATATCTGTGCATTTTTCCATATCATCAGCAGAAATGATGCCGGCAAAAGCTGACTTCCAAGATTCTGTCTGAATATATGCAAGTGTTTTTTCGTCACCATTTCTGGCTTTTCGTATTTTAATATCCATCTTTAATCTCCCTGACAAACAACATCAATCTCATCTTCACTCGGCACTTCAAATATTGAAGCGAATTTTGCGGCGAGATTATCGTCAACATAATAAGCACTTGTTTCATTTGCAAGCACATCGTTGTTTCTCTTACGCAAGCGTGATTTCCACACTTCATCACTTATATCAATGTAATGAAGCTCGCATTCGATATTACGGGATTTGTAAAACTCTTTTACCGCTTTCCGTTCTGCTTTTGTCCAGAAGCCCCAATCAAGAACAACATTGATATTGTTCTCGATTAGTTCCAAAGATTTATTTAACAGATATTTCTCAGTTCTTTCTACATATTCATCGTGTTTATCACCGCAATGCTGACCGAAAAGAGCAAGCGTTATTTCATCAACCGAGAGCAATACGACGTTGTTTTCGTTGCAAAGTTTTTGTGCATATGTAGTTTTTCCGCAGCAGATTTTGCCGCAGATTAAAAAGACTTTTGCCATAAGCAACACCTTCTTACTTGTTCATATCATCAACAAATTCGCTGTTTCTTGCCGTCAGTTCAACCCACGCAGGTCTGAATCCACTTCTGATAGCATTGCGGACCGATTTGATATTCGACCAAGCAGCACAGTAAAACGGTACTTTGCCGAGTTTCAATATTTCAATGGCAAGCTTGCTTGTAATTGCAGATGCAACACCTTTTCGCCTGTATTCGGGCAGAACATCAACGCCAATCTGATACATAGTTTCACAATCGGCTGAACAGCCTGCAAGACCTATGAGTTTGACGTTATCGAATGCACCGACAGCAAGTTTATCAAGATGCTTGCGACTTTTGCACAAAGCGTTGCCCCACTCGTCGGTGTAATACTGTTCAAATTCTTCGGGTTGTAAAACTCTTATTTCATAATCGCAGGGCAGTTCTTTGAGTTCGTTAACATCGGGCAGAAAATATTCCGCCATAAAGCAGACTTTATATCCAAACTCTGCTAATTTCTCGTTAAGTGCAATAACATTGGGTGATTCAAAACAATGCTCAACGGCATATTTACCTATGTACCACTCAACGGTTTCTTTCATTCTCGGACTGACCTGAGCGACAATGTTGTTTCCATATGACACTAAATCACACTCAAGCGGCAAGGGCATATAAACCCTTGCTTTTTCATTTTTCTGCGATAAAACAACTTTGTTTTCAGACGAAAGAAAATCCTCTGCATTACAGTTGCAGTCATACGCCGATTGCTGTAAAGCTATTTGTAATATTTCTTTGTTTGTCATATTTTCTCCTGATTATAATTTACAATACATTTCCTGTGCTTTGGGGATAAACCCGAGTTTTTCATAGAGCTTGATTGCAACGGGATTATTGACAAGAACGTCAAGATTTGTAAAAATACAATCCCGTTCTTTTGCCCAATCTTTTGCGGCGTTCATTAAAGCTGTTCCAAAGCCTTTGCCACGATGATTTTCGGTGACTATTATGTCCATTATATAGCAATACTTTCCGGGATGCATAAATTCAAAATCGGGTCTTGTTTTCGCTTGAAGCAATATAAAACCGACAATCATATCATCGTTCTCATAAATAAGAATATCTGACTCTTCATTAGCAATTGTATTCTCAATAAACTCTGTGCTCTGGTCTCCCTCTTTGATAAAATCAGGAATCAGCTTTGCCATTTCTCTGAATTGCTCACGGTATAATTCTGATATCGCAGGTATATCGTTATTAGTTGCTTTTCTGACCATATTGAATTATCTCAACTCTTTTCTGAAACATATAACACGGTTTGCTTCTTCAAATCCCACTGCCATATGAAAGTTAAAACTGTTTGTGTTGTCAAGCTCACAGTCGCTTGCGAATTCTGAACACCCTTTTTCTTTCGCCCACAATTCACATTCGTGCAACAGTTCTTTGGCATAGCCTTTATGCTGATATTCGGGAACAACAAATATCCCTTCGAGATAACCGACGGGAGATGAGTGTGTACCCTCAACATAATCGTGACGAAGCTGACATTGTGCAAAACCAATGGGGATATCATCAACATATTTTATAAAACAAACAGCATCTTTGTATAAAACAATCTCGGCAAAGTCTGCATCAAGTTCCGAAACTGTGTGATTACTCCACATTTGTATTGCTAATTCTGCTAATATCCTTGTGTCGTTTGGGGTTGCTTTTCTTATCATAGTTGCACCTCTTTTGTGTACCAACTCGGCACGGGATTTTTCATATTGTCATACCATTCAAGCACTTCATTTGCGAGGTTTTTCATAGTCTGAACTTCGCCTTCACCATACGGAATCGCCCACGGCAGAGAAGTGATTGTACCAAGGCTGATATACAAAGCAAGAAGCTTCCAAAACTCCATAGGCACATCATTGTCAAAATATCTGTTGACCATGCCCGAAGCGAAAAGCGGAGAAGCCTGTGCACACCAAGTGATACTCTTGAATTCTTCCCACGGGTCGCCGAAATCGTAACGGTCAAAGTCGATAATAACAACCTTGCCGTTTTCTATCATCATATTGCCGATGTGATAATCACCGTGCTGAAACACCTGAGGTCTGCCTTTAAGCAGATAACGGTTTTCGTTGATGAAATCAATAAAAGCCTGACCGTTATCATATTTCAGCAGACACTCGTTATATTTTTTGATTCTTAAATCTGCCTTATCATTTATACGGGTTTCCCAATCAGGTTGGTCTGAGGGTGCAGGGATTGAATGAATTTTCTTCAGAATTTTGCCTGCTTCAAGACCGAGAGCATACTGTTCAGAGTCTGCAAGATACGGTATAACCTCATTTGCATCTTTGCCGTCAATCCAAGTCTGCAATATGTAAATACCCTCATCACATTCGCCCATTTCAAGTGACTTGCACATAGGAATACCGAGTTTTGCAACTTCTTGCTGCATACGGTACATATTCTCACGGTTCGCACTTTTATCAAACGGAGTAACACGCAAAAGATATTTAGTTCCGTCAGCAGTTGTGACACAGTATTTCTTGTCACTCGACCAACCTTTGTTTACGGGTTCTTTTGATATGAATTCAATCATTGGCTCAATCCCTTTTCTTTCATTTTCTTTATCAATCTTTTTGCACGGAACATCAGATAATCGTGTCCCATTTCGCCCAAGAGAATATACCAATTCAGCTCGTTGCAAAGAGCATAAAGTTCGACCTTTAAATCGCAGTATTTTGAGGTCGGATTTCTCTTTTTATACTCATCATAAAGCTTGAGCTTTTCACCGAAACCGAGGGTCAGACAGAATATCTCGTATTCGGGTTCAGCCCATAGCATATCAAACGGGTCAACCGCACCTGCAAGCTCGGATTTCCAAAAATTGATTATCAGATTTGGCATCCAGAAATCGCCGTGACAAAGGCAAGCGGTGTTGTTTGTAACACTGAATATTTCATCAAAATTTTCGCTGATAAGCTCAACTGCCTCCATTATTTCGGGCTCAATCTCGTTTTTCTTAAACTTCGATTTTGTGAAAGCATAAATATCAACGAAATAATCCTTGTAAT
>JAZSDF010000050.1:0-2884 GCA_045531035.1 Acutalibacteraceae bacterium
ATTCACACCGACAGATATTTCACAATTCACAAATCGCTTATTGATTTTGTCGCAGAAGATCGCTTTGAGGAATTCAAGGAACTTTACGGCGGTACAGACGGTTTCAATGTCCTCAATTTCATTGATTATTTCCATATAAGCCGCGAAAGATTTGCAAACATTATGGAAGAGCAGAGAAAAACATCATCTTATATCTATAATGTGGATTATGTTTACGGAACTGAAGAACAGCAGAAAATGTATTTTGAAAAGCATATAATCGAAGTCAAAGAATAACAAAAAACTAATCAGGGGACAATGGGTGGGAAAGTCAATCAGAGAACCTATTGTAAAATATGTCATTGAATTATTTGATATTGAAAAGAAATAATACTATACTTGCAAATTTGAAATCTTGTAGTATAATTAGTTTAAATCTTAATTGGAGGAAATCTGTATGTTTTTTATCTCTATCCGACGCAGACGAAGATAGCTTGTATCTTGTATTGGGTACAGGCTTGGAAGCTATGTGCCTGACAGAGTGATAGAGAAAAGGTTACCTTTTATATTACTGTTAATGGCATATAGCTGTTAACAGTATTTTTTTGGAGGTTATTTTTAAATGAACAATAATAAATATTCATCATTATACAAAGCAATTTCAGAGCAAATAAAATTACCCGATAATGCCGTAATCGCAGACTTGGGTTGCCGTGACGCAACCTTTCTGTTAAGCTTTCATCGGGCTTTTCCAAACAAAATCAAAACAGCAATCGGCGTAGATATCAATGACAAAGGTTTTAAGAATGTAAAATATAATAAGCCAATAAAGCTACAGGTTATGAATTGTTCGGAGAAACTTGAATTTGCTGATAACACCTTTGATTTCGTATTTTCAAAAGATATGTTTGAATGTGTTTCGGATAAAGATTTATTGGTAAGAGAAATTCACAGAATATTAAAACCGGGCGGAGTTGTAATTTGCGTTAACTGTGACTGGGACAGTGTTGTTTATAACGGCGAAAACAAAGCGCTGATTTCAAAAGCTGTTCAAGCTTACGCTGTAACAAAACAGCCTTGGATGGATGATCTTGACAGTTGGATTGGAAGAAGAATGTACGGTTTTTTTAACACGAGCAAATTATTTGATAGTTCGATAAATGTGTATAATGTTATTGAAACAGAATACAAAAAAGGCAGTTTTGGTTATGAATTGAGCAAAGATATTGCGTGGCTTTTCAAGGAAAACACAGGGGCATTGAGCAAGAGTGAATATGACGGTTTTATTTACAATCTCATAACGGCTAACAAAGAAGGAAACTATATCTTTTCAAAACCATATTATATTTATAAAGGCATAAAGATATAGTTTAAAAATGTTGTTTTCTGTAGTTTAATATGATATAATTCATACAATATCATTTTTGAAAAGTGAGTTTATTATGAAAAAATCAAATGCTTTGGCACTAATACCAATCGGTGTGTTTGTTGCCTTTTATTTAACTCTCGGAATTGTTTTCGAGTATGTCATGAAAATGCCGATGGGGTTTTATAATGTACCCGTTGTTGTAGCGTTTCTTGTTGCGTTACTTGTTGCCGTTATTCAGACACGAGGTGTTTCGCTTGATAAAAAATTCGAGATAATGGGGCAGGGTGTAGGTGATAAAAATATAATCACCATGCTTATCATTTTTCTTCTTGCCGGTATATTTGTCGGCGTTGTGGGAAGAAATTCGGCAGAAAGCGTTGCTTATTTCCTGCTTTCTGTAACACCTCCGAAATTTGCAATCGTAATACTTTTTGTTATCAGTGCGTTTATATCTACCGCAATGGGTACTTCCGTCGGAACGATAACCCTTATAACTCCCATTGCCGTTGCAATTTCAACAGGCTCGGGATTTCCTTTGCCTCTGTGTGTCGGCACGGTTGTAGGCGGCGCGATGTTCGGTGATAACCTCTCGTTTATTTCCGACACAACAATTGCCGCCTGTAACGGTCAGGGATGTAAGATGAAGGATAAATTCAGAACAAACCTTGCAATTGTAGTTCCCGCTGCAATCGTAACCTTAATTTTGATTTCCGTTCTTTCATTGGGTTCTGAAATCACAAACGGAATAATCAAGGATTATAATCTTGTTGAAATAATTCCGTATGTTCTTGTTCTGATAAGCGGAATTGTCGGCATAAACGTTTTTCTGACATTAATTATCGGTATAGTTTCGGGAAGCATAATTATGCTCGTTAACGGTGCAATGACTTTTCCCGACCTTCTTTCGGGAATGGGAAACGGTGCATCGGGAATGTTTGAAACATCCATGGTTGCAATTCTTGTTGCCGCACTTTGTGCACTTATAAAGCATAATGGCGGTTTTGATGTACTCCTTCAGGGTATACGCCGTGTTTTCAAGGGCAAGAGAAGCGGTCAGCTCGGCATAGGACTTCTTGTCGGTCTTATGGATATAGCAACCGCAAACAACACCGTTGCCATTGTTATGGCAAATCCCATAGCATCCGAGATGGCAAAGGATTTCGGCGTTCCAAACAGAAAAACAGCATCAATTCTTGATACATTCTCCTGCATTTTCCAAGGATTTCTTCCTTACGGTGCACAGATTCTTGTGGCAATCTCGGCTGTGAATACCCTCGGATTTGAAATATCTGCATTTGATATAATCAAGAATCTTTTCTATCCGATGCTTCTTCTTGTAAGCTCGCTAATATTCATATTCTTTGTACCGGAGAAAAAAGTGAAAGCATAAAATAAACCGTGTATGGCACAAACCATACACGGTGTTTTTTATCTTTCTTCACGGAAATAATTCAGTCCGAGGCTTGCGGGGGGCTGATTTTCTTTTTTGCGGCGCATACTGATAACTACAAGAACAATAATTGTTACAACATAAGG
>JAZSDF010000035.1:0-2412 GCA_045531035.1 Acutalibacteraceae bacterium
GAAGAAAATCGGAGGTGTCGCCTTTTGTGCCCGGGCAGCCGCTGTGACCCATGTTTATAAATTTAACGGGATTAATTCCGAGTGTGCCGGGAGTTCTTTTCATTTCAATACCTTCTTTCAAGCTGTTTTTCGCTTCTTCTGCATCGATTAAATTCTTTTCATAATCAACGCTGTCAGGCAGAAACACCGAATCTATCGCAAGGTGTGCACTCTCCTTGCCCTCGGCAATGTATCTTGCAAAAACGTTGCAGGCAATGCGGTAGATATAGCCGTTGACATTAACTATTTCATCCGCCTTAAGCAAAGAAGAGTAAACCTCAAGGGTTATTCTTGAAGCAAGCTCCTCCGCTTTGTCGATGTCTGTCATTTTTGAAAGAGCAAAGCCGTAAAGCTTTTTGTAGTATTCGGTGATGATTTTGTCGGCTCTTGACTTCTCCATTTTTTGCATCCTCTCTGAGCGTTTTCGAATATATAGTGACACCAGTTGAAAAAAGGTTGGAAATTATCAAAAATATTTCTTTGACATTATTTTATAGGATATTATAATCAAAATCAATGTTTTTCTTTACAAGAAATAACAACGGAGCTGCTTCTTGCGGAAAACAGCCCCGTTTTAAAACTTTTATTTGAAATTCAATGTGATTTTATGTTTACCTGTGCCTGTTTTGAATTCAACATGGCTTCTTCGCGTTTCACCGAGAGGAATTATATTATATTCCAAATTAAAACTATTGTAAAGTTTTTGTGTTCTTTTGATTATATAGTGACGTATCTTCAAAATAGGTTGGAATATTTTTGAATTATTCTTTTGCTTTCTTGTATTCACCGAAAACAGTATCGTTTTTTCCGATAATCTTAACGCATAAAAAGAACATATAAATATCAGCATAACCCATAACACGGATTTGAGAAACAGACTTCTGAAATTCAGTGAAAAGTATCCCGAATGTTTCAAACTGACAGATAACGACGAACACGGCGGAATGCTTTTTGAAATCCTCAAAGGCAGATTGAGTTTCAGACTCACCGCGCCGTATTCGGAAGAACGCAGAAACAGTTTGAGCGAATATGCGAAGAAGCACGGTATAAATAAAAGCAAAGAAAACTGATAAAATGGTTTGATTGAATGTGAGGTTGTTTTCTGTATTTGTGTATGATATAATTATCTTAATAAATAAAAATATAATAAGATGGGGTAAAAATGAAAAGGTTTAAAATTCCGATTATTATAGGTTCAATAGTTATCATTCTATTTTTTGTTAATCTGCGATTTGACTTAATCGATCGTGTTTCAGTGCAATTCAGCAGTGAAAAATATGCTGAATATATTTCTGAGATTGATTATGAAAAAGAGTTGTTAAAAGAACCTGTATGTATCAAAGATATGGCATCACAGGATAAAGAACTTACACAAACAGATCTGGATAAAATTATTTATACTTATGATTTTCATGCACAGCTTAGAGAAAAATATAATTTATCTTCCATAGCAACAGCTGACAGTGATTTTGATAAAACCGTTCAGATTCTTGAATGGCTCACGAAGCATACATATTACAGCGGTATGCAAATGAAGCTTTTGAAGGACGATACTCTTAACATTTTGGATTACTCCTTTGACAAGCCTTTTACCCGTGCTATCAACTGCCGATACAGAGCAATAGCCTTTGCAGATTGTCTTGTTTCTGTGGGCATAAAAGCTTTCCCTGTGGCTATGGTATCTTCGGAGTTCACAGGTTCTCATTTCACTTGTTTGGTTTACATATCAGAAGAAGATAAATGGTGCTCCTTTGACCCATCTTTTGGTTGCTGGTTCACCGATGATGAGGGGAATCTTTTGGATATTTTTGAGATAAGAGAGCTGTTTTTAGAAAATAAAGAGCCGATTGTTAAAGGATATAGTTTTAATGGCGAGCAAGAAAACTTTGATGTTTATATTAACTTGTTTATGAAATTGTGTATATCAAATCTCAGCACTTGGGCGGACAATTCCGGTGAAGGAAGGTCAAAAAATACCTTTTCAGAAAGAAAACAGTTTGATTCTGTTATCCCGGAAATAAAAACATTCAACAACGAAAAACAATTCAATGAAATGATCAGTTAGGAAACTTTGAAAAATTCAATTTGTTGAATTAATTGTATAAACAAAAACAAAATATATTTTATCAAACCGTTTCACTCTTAGTGAGGCGGTTTTCTTATGCCCAAAATCGAAAGGAGATGTAACAAATGAAATTACGAAAACTATGTCATAACGAAAAGCTGATGATAAGCGGATAATCCCAAAGGGCGCACTTCTATACATATTCTTGCGGAATGTATTAGTGCGTAGCTCCGCTAATGAAAAATCAAAGATTTTAAACAAGGGTTTTACCCTTGCGCTGCGTTGCAGCTATCCCAATAAATTATCCC
>JAZSDF010000034.1:0-5224 GCA_045531035.1 Acutalibacteraceae bacterium
ATCGAAAAAGGGTTCCAGCCCGGCGGAGATGCCCTTCGTTCACTCGGCTACAGGGTTGAATCTCTGGCAGTTATCAAAGCCATAGATGACGGAAAAGTCATTTTTGGATAAATTTTACTCTTACGGAGGTTAAAGAAATGAAGAAGTTCAGAAAAATTCTCGCAATTCTGCTTGCCCTCGGTCTTGTTTTAGGCTTTGCGGCTTGCGGCAACACAGGAGATACACCCGACAACGGCGAAACAACTGATCCCGTTGCGACAGACCTTAAAGTCGGATTCATCTTCCTCCATGACGAAAACTCAACCTACGATAAGAACTTCATCGATGCAGCAGTTGCCGCTTGTGAAGAACTCGATGTTGAGTACATTATGAAAAAGAACATTCCCGAAAGCGCAGAATGCAAAGAAGCCGCAGAAGACCTTGTTGACGAGGGCTGCAATCTTATCTTCGCTGACAGCTTCAACCACGAAGGATTCCTTATCGAAGTTGCAAAGAAATATCCCGATGTTCAGTTCTGCCACGCAACAGGCACAAAGGCTCACACTGAAGGTCTCAAGAATTTCCACAACGCTTTTGCTTCAATCTATGAAGGCAGATACCTTGCAGGCGTTGCAGCAGGCATGAAGCTCAACGAAATGATCGAAGCAGGCAAATTCACTGCCGAAGAAGCAAAGATGGGTTATGTAGGCGCATATCCTTATGCAGAAGTTAAATCGGGCTACACCTCATTCTATCTCGGCGCAAAGTCAGTTTGCCCCACAGTTACAATGGACGTTCAGTTCACAGGCTCATGGTATGACGAAGCTCTTGAAAAGGAAGCTGCAACAGCTCTCATCAACGGCGGATGCAAACTCATCAGCCAGCACGCTGACTCAATGGGCGCTCCCACAGCTTGCGAAACAGCAGGTATCCCCAACGTTTCCTATAACGGCAGTACAGTTGACGCTTGCCCCAACACCTTCATCGTTTCTTCAAGAATCGACTGGACACCTTACTTCAAGCACATCATTTCATGCGCTCAGGAAGGTAAGGACATCGAAGATGACTGGACAGGCACAATTGAAACCGGTTCTGTAGTTCTTACAGATGTCAACACAAACGTTGCAGCTGCAGGCACAGTTGAAAAGCTTGAAGAAGTAAAGGCTAAGCTTATCGCAGGCGAAATCCATGTTTTCGATACAGCAAACTTCACTGTTAACGGTCAACCTGTTGCATCATATCTTGCAGACGTTGATACAGACGATGCTTACACACCCGACACAGAAGTTATTGCAGACGGCTATTTCCATGAATCGGAATTCCGTTCAGCACCCTACTTCGATGTTAACATCGACGGCATCACTCTTCTTAACTGATTAATCAATTACAGGCGGAGCGAAAGCTCCGCCTATCCCTATTTTTATGTTTAATTCCGAAAAGCTTGCTGAAAAACTTTCAACAAACTTTTGAGTATTAAATCAGGAGGTATTGATTTGGGAACACCTGCTATTGAACTTGTCAACATTACCAAAACATTCGGCAATGTTGTTGCGAACAAGGATGTTTGTCTTACCGTAAACCGCGGTGAAATTCTTTCGATTCTCGGTGAAAACGGAAGCGGTAAAACAACACTTATGAATATGATTTCGGGAATTTACTTCCCCGACCACGGACAGATTTTTATTGACGGTCAGGAAGTGCTTATCCGTTCACCGAAAGATGCTTTCAAATATAAAATAGGAATGATTCATCAGCATTTCAAGCTTGTTGATGTTTTCACCGCAACCGAAAACATTGTTCTCGGTCTTAAAGACGACGGAAAATTCAACATCAAGGAATCGCATAAAAGAATCAAAGAAATAAGCTCAACCTACGGCTTTGAGCTTGATCCTGCTAAGAAAATTCATGAAATGTCAGTTTCAGAAAAGCAGACTGTCGAAATTATCAAGGTTCTTTACAGAGGTGCGGATATTCTTATTCTCGATGAACCTACCGCCGTTCTTACTCCGCAGGAAACACAAAAGCTTTTTGCGGTTTTACGCACAATGCGCGATATGGGCAAGTCTATTATCATCATTACACATAAGCTTCATGAGGTGCTTTCGCTTTCTGATAAGGTTGCCGTGCTTCGCAAGGGTGAATATATCGGCACTGTCAATACTGCCGAAACAAGTGAAGCTGAGCTTACTGAAATGATGGTCGGCAAAAAGGTTGACCTGAATATCGACAGAACTAAGGTTGATGAAACTCCTGACAGACTTGAGGTTAAAAACATTTCCTGCATAAACCGTGAAGGAGTAACATTGCTTAAAGATATTTCTTTCAAAGCAAAAGCAGGTGAAATTCTTGGCATTGCGGGTATTGCAGGCAGCGGACAGCGTGAACTTCTCGAATCCATCGCAGGTCTTCAGAAACTTAACGAAGGTGAAATCCTTTATCATGACCCCGTAAGCGGTAAAACAGAAAATCTGCGTGATAAATCTCCCGTTAAAATCAAAGAACTCGGTGTTCGTCTTTCTTTTGTTCCCGAGGACAGACTCGGAATGGGTCTTGTCGGCAACATGGATATTATCGACAATATGCTCTTGCGCAGCTACAAGAAAGGCAAATCAGCCTTCCTTGAACGCAAAAAGCCGAAAGACCTTGCAAACAGAATTATTGAAGAACTTGAGGTTGTGACACCGAGCGCAAAGACCCCCGTACGCCGTCTTTCGGGCGGTAACGTTCAGAAAGTTCTTGTCGGCAGAGAAATCGCTGCATCCCCCACAGTTCTCATGGTTGCCTATCCTGTAAGAGGTCTTGATATCAATTCATCTTATCTTATTTACAATCTTCTCAACCAACAGAAAGAAAGCGGAGTTGCAATCATATTTGTCGGTGAAGACCTTGATGTTCTCATTGACCTTTGCGACAGAATTATGGTTATCAATTCCGGCAAAATCACGGGTGTTGTTGACGCAAGAAACACCACTAAAGAAGAAATCGGTCTTCTTATGACCAAAAATGACGGAGGTGAAAGCCTTGACTAAACCTGCAATCAAAAACCGTGAGCCGCTTTTTCACATTGTCAAGCGAGGCGCAATTCCAATGTGGCAGACTCTTCTAATCAGAGCCGGTGCCATTCTTGCGGCACTTATCGTTTGCGGCTTTTTGACTTACTTTTTAACCGGTCTGAATCCGATTGAAGTTTACATCACAATGATTGACGGTGCAATCGGTTCACCCAGAAGATTCTGGAATCTTCTTCAAGGTATCGCACTTCTTCTTTGCGTTTCTCTTGCCGTTACTCCCGCTTTCAAAATGAAATTCTGGAACATCGGTGCTGAAGGTCAGGTGCTTATGGGTGGACTTGCTGCCGCACTTTGCATGATAAATTTAACCGACACCCTCTCTCCTCCTGTTTTAATGGTTACAATGATAGTAACAAGTATCGTCTGCGGTGCAGTATGGGGTCTTATCCCTGCAATCTTCAAAGCGCATTGGAACACCAACGAAACGCTTTTCACTCTTATGATGAACTATATTGCAATGCAGATTGTTAAATATTTTGCATACAAGCACTCCGTTCCCAAAGGAACTGGCAGTATCGGTACAATCAATGCCTCAAACAATGAAGGCTGGTTCCCTTCGCTTTTCGGTCAGGAATATCTGCTTAATATTTTAATCGTTATCGGTCTTACTGTTTTCATGTATATTTATCTTAAACACAGTAAGCACGGCTATGAAATTTCGGTTGTCGGTGAGAGTGAAAACACCGCAAGATATATCGGTATTAATGTTAAGAAGGTTATAATCAGAACAATGCTTCTTTCAGGTGCAATCTGCGGTATTGCAGGTCTTATCATGGTTGCCGGCACAGACCACACCATAGCAGCCGAAACCGCAGGAGGCAGAGGTTTCACGGCAATTATGGTTTCATGGCTTGCAAACTTCAATCCGCTTATGATGTTCCTTACATCATTCCTTATTGTTTTCATGGAAAAAGGAGCAATTGCCATTTCCTCACAGTTTGAACTGAATAATTCATTCGCCGATATAATCACCGGAATAATCATTTTCTTCATCATCGGCAGCGAATTTTTCATCAAATATTCTATCAAATTCAGAGAAAAGAAGGAGGTTAAGGATAAATGATTGTTTCAATTATTCACCGTGCAGTCATGCAAGGTATCCCCCTTCTCTACGGTTCAACGGGTGAAATCATCACCGAAAAAGGCGGACACCTTAACCTCGGTATTCCGGGTATAATGTATGTCGGTGCAATTTCAGGTGTAATCGGTTCTTTCCTTTATGAACAGTCAGCCGAAACACTCAACCCTGTTCTTGCCATACTTATACCGCTTTGTGCCTCAATCTTAGGTTCATTCTTGATGGGTCTTCTCTATTGCGTGCTCACGGTTACTCTTCATGCAAATCAGAATGTAACGGGTCTTGCAATGACAACCTTCGGCGTCGGCTTCGGCAACTTTTTCGGCGGGTCACTCATTAAGCTAACCGATAGCGACACACCTTCAATTGCTCTTGTTGAAACAAGCCGTTTCTTTAAAACAACACTCCCCTTTGCAGATAATCTCGGCAAAATAGGTGAACTTTTCTTTTCCTACAGTTTCCTTGCTTATGCGGCAATTATCATTGCAATAGCCGCAACAATAATTCTTAACAAGACAAGGGTTGGTCTTCATCTTCGTGCGGTTGGCGAAAACCCTGCAACCGCAGATGCTGCAGGCATCAATGTTGACAGATATAAATATGTTTCAACATGTATCGGCAGCATTATTGCCGGACTCGGCGGTCTTTACTATGTTATGGACTACGCTGACGGTATCTGGTCAAACAACGCCTTCGGTGACAGAGGCTGGCTTGCAATCGCTCTTGTTATTTTCGCCATGTGGAAACCCAGTCTTAGCATTTTCGGTTCAATTCTTTTTGGCGGACTTCTGATTGTTTATAACTACATTCCCAACCTTTCATTTGAACAGCAGGAGCTTCTTAAGATGACTCCTTATGTTGTAACAATTATTGTTCTTGTAGTTATCAGTATGCGCCGCAAAAAAGAAAATCAGCCCCCCGCAAGCCTCGGACTGAATTATTTCCGTGAAGAAAGATAATCACAAACCACCGGTTGAACCGGTGGTTTGACTAACCCCTAAAAGGGGTTGATACAGGCTTAGCCCCTGGAAGGGGCGTTGAAGGTTTAGCAGCGCATTACAATCACTGGCAGCCGCTCACGAGCGGCTGTTTATTT
>JAZSDF010000109.1:0-13132 GCA_045531035.1 Acutalibacteraceae bacterium
TTTCTTCGAAAACGGATTTTGAAAACACAACCCTTCAGGTGTTTGTTGATAACGGAAGCGTTGCACTCGATATGATTTCTCTTTTTCCCGATGAAACCTTCAAAGGCAGAGAAAACGGCATGAGAAAGGATCTCGGTGAAAAGCTCGAAGAACTTTCACCGAAATTCCTGCGTTTCCCCGGCGGATGTATTATTGAAGGCTACGACTACGAAACATTATACAACTGGAAATATTCAATCGGTACAGGTGCAGACGGTCTGCCTCTTGAATTTAACGGTAAATACGGTGATGTTGCCGCAAGAAAACAGGGCATAAATCTCTGGACGAATATTGCCGCAACCGATGATCCCTATCCCTGCTTCATGACCTACGGTCTGGGATTCTATGAGTATTTTCAGCTTGCTGAGGATATCGGTGCAATCGGTGTACCCGTCATCAACTGCGGAATTTACTGTCAGATGAGAGGCAAGGGCCCCGTTGATATGAATACGGACGAATTCAGGCAGTATGTTCAGGATATGCATGACCTCGTAGAATTCTGCAGAGGTGATGAAACAACAACATGGGGTAAGGTCAGAGCTTCTCTCGGACATCCCGAACCGTTTGAGCTCAAATATATCTGTGTCGGAAATGAGCAGGAGGGCGAAATCTATTTTGAAAGATATCAGGCTTTCCTCGATTCATTCAACGAAGCAAAGGCTAACAATCCCGAGCTTTATGAAGGTCTTGAACTGATTTATTCTTCGGGTGCGTTTGACGGCACACACGGTGAAAACTATCTCAAATCCTATGAATACGCAAAAGAGCAGCTCGGAAATTCCGATGTTGCGGAGGATTTTGCAGGCGCAACCGACCATCATTATTACAATCAGCCCGAATGGTTCCTTAAAAATGCGGACTATTACGATGAGAATAATTATAAACGCTCCGTCGATGAAATGACGGATACAATCTACGGCGGCGGAATTCAGGTTTTCCTCGGCGAATATGCCGCAAAATCCAATACCCTCAAAGCCGCACTTGCTGAGGCGGCATATATGACGGGTCTTGAAAGAAACGGCGATATTGTCAGAATGGCGGCTTATGCCCCTCTTTTCGGAAATCTGACCGCAACCCATTGGTCGCCCGACCTTATCTGGTTCAACAATCATCAGGTGACGGGATCAATCAGCTATTATGTTCAGAAGCTTTTCTCAAAAAATCAGGGCTCAAAGCTTCTTTCATCAACTCTTGACGGTGCAAAGATTGAACAGCAGCCTTTAAGCGGCAGAGTCGGTGTCGGCACATGGTATACCTCAGCCGAATTTGATAATGTTAAGGTTGTTTCAAACAAGACGGGCAAAATTCTCGGCGAGGACAAATTCTCCCTTCCTCTCAATTTCTGGTGGAACTGGCAGGATGTTCTCGACAGCGGCGATTTCAAGATAAAGAACGGAAAGCTCGTGCAGGGAGAAACATGGATGCCCTATGTTGAAACGGGCAAGGTTGCATATTTCGGCAACGACGAATGGACAGACTATACATACACCGTTGAGGCAACAAAGCTTGAGGGTGACGAAGGCTTCATCATTCCCTTTGCCGTTAAGGATGCGCAGAACTGCTGGTTCTGGAATATCGGCGGCTGGGGTAATACCGTTTCGTGCCTTCAGCAGATTGAAAACGGTGCAAAGTCGAAATTGTTTGAAACACAGAAGCCTTGCACAATCGAAACCGGCAAGACATATGAACTGAAAATTGTTGTTTCGGGCACAAATGTCAAATGCTACATGGACGATGTTCTTTATGTTGATTTCGATACCGCACATGAAGCCGAAGCAGAGGCTTATCAGGTTGTAAGCACCGATAAAAACGGCGATATCATAATAAAGCTTGTCAACGTTACCGAAACAAGCAAGGTTTTTGCGATAGACCTCGGAAATGTGACTGTTGAGGAAACCGCAGTTATCAATCAGGTTGCGGGCGACAGCCTCGGAAATGACAACATTCTCGGAGCAAAAGAGGATTGCATTATGGAAGAGTTTACCGTCAGCGGAGTTTCGGGTAAATTCAACTTCACCGCACCGCAGTATTCGGTAACGAGCATAAGAATAAACAAATAAAAAATGGCACCTTCCAAACGGAGGGTGCCATAACTGTTTGTGTTCAGTTTTTAAGGCTCTGCATGGGAGCGGGGATTCTGCCGCCTCTTGAAATGAACTTTGCGGGAGAATAGGTTGAAAGCGGCATAACGGGACCGCTTCCGAGAAGTCCGCCGAAGCTGAGCTCTTCGCCCACACCTTTGCCGATTGCGGGAATAACTCTGACTGCGGTTGTTTTGGAGTTTACCATACCGATTGCGGCTTCGTCGGCGATGATTGCCGAAATAACCTCTGCGGGTGTATCTCCGGGAATATTTATCATGTCAAGACCGACCGAGCATACGGCGGTCATCGCTTCGAGCTTATTGAGTGTAAGTGCGCCGTTTCTTGCCGCATCAATCATGCCTGCATCCTCTGTAACGGGAATAAATGCGCCCGAAAGTCCGCCGACATGTGACGATGCCATAACGCCGCCCTTTTTGACTGCGTCGTTAAGGAGTGCAAGTGCGGCTGTTGTACCGTGGCATCCGCAAGCTTCAAGACCCATTTCCTCAAGAATATGTGCAACCGAGTCGCCGATTGCGGGAGTGGGTGCAAGTGAGAGGTCAACAATGCCGAAGGGCACACCGAGTCTGCGTGAAGCCTCGCTTGCAACAAGCTGACCCATACGGGTGATTTTGAAAGCTGTTTTCTTTATAATATCTGCAACCTCGGTCAAATCGCAGTCGCCTGCCTTTGCAAGTGCCGCTCTGACAACACCGGGACCCGAAACACCGACATTGATAACGCAGTCGGGCTCGCCCGCACCGTGAAATGCACCTGCCATGAACGGGTTGTCCTCGGGTGCGTTGCAGAAAACAACGAGCTTTGCAGGACCTATGCAGTCTCTGTCTGCAGTAAGCTCCGCACTCTTCCTTACAACATGACCCATCATTGCAACGGCGTCCATGTTGATACCTGTCTTTGTTGAGCCTATGTTGACGGATGAGCATATATGGTCGGTAACGCTCAGTGCCTCGGGAATGGCCTCTATAAGCTCTCTGTCGCCGGGGCCGAAGCCCTTCTGAACAAGAGCCGAAAAACCGCCGAGAAAGTTGACTCCGCAGGTGACGGCCGCTCTTTCAAGCGTTTTTGCAAGCTTTACCGCATCCTTATCCTCGCATGAAGCGAGAATCATCGCGGCGGGTGTTACCGAAATTCTTTTGTTGATAATGGGAATACCGAATTCCTTTTCAATCTGCTCGCCTGTTGAAACAAGATTTTTTGCGTAGCGTGTGATTTTGTCGTAAACCCTTGCGCACATTGTGTCAATATCGCTGTGACAGCAGTCAAGGAGGGAAATTCCCATTGTGATTGTACGGACGTCAAGATGCTCGTCCTGAATCATGGTTATTGTTTCGAGAATATCTCTTGCGTTAAGCATAGTTAATTACCTCATTTATATGGTATGCATTGCGTTGAATATATCTTCGTGCATGGCATGGATTGAGAGACCCATGTCTGCACCGATTTTATTCAGCATATCTGAAAATTCGGTGAAGGGTATATCCGATTTTGAGATATCAACCATCATTATCATTGCAAACATATCCTGAAGGATTGACTGCGTAACTTCAAGAACATTAATGTTGTGGTTGCAACATTCGGTTGAGATTTTTGCAAGAATACCAACCATATCCTTGCCGATAACTGTTATAACTGCTCTCATAAAATTGCCTCCTGAATATCCAATACTGTAATCACAAAAACTGTATATTATTCTCCGTAGCCGTTGGGATTCTGTGACTGCCAGCGCCATGAGTCTTCGCACATTTCGTCGATGCCTCTTGTTGCAACCCAGCCAAGTTCTTCCTTTGCCTTTGAGGGGTCGGAATAGCAGGTTGCGATGTCGCCGGGTCTGCGGGGTGCGATAACATATTTAACGGGTCTGCCGGAAGCTTTTTCAAATGCCTTTACAACATCGAGAACGCTGTAGCCGATACCTGTTCCGAGGTTGTAGGTGAAGCAGCCGTTTTCGCCGAGAATTTTTTCAACAGCCTTGATATGACCGAGGGCAAGGTCAACAACGTGGATGTAATCACGGACGCCTGTTCCGTCGTGAGTGTCGTAGTCGTCACCGAAAACGTTGAGGGATTCTCTTTTGCCGATGGCAACCTGCGCAATGTAGGGAACAAGATTGTTGGGGATGCCGTTGGGGTCTTCGCCGATTTTACCGCTCTTATGCGCACCAATGGGATTGAAGTAACGGAGAAGTGAGATGCTCCATTCGTTATCGGAAGCATAAAGATCCTTGAGGATTCTTTCTATGTAGAGTTTTGTTGTGCCGTAGGGGTTCGTCGTTTTACCCTCGGGCATGTCTTCCTTAAGAGGGGAAATGTTTTCGCTTCCGTAAACCGTTGCGGATGAGCTGAAAACCATCTTCTTGCAGCCCGCTGCTTTCATTGCTTCGCAAAGGATAACTGTGCCGCCGATGTTGTTATCATAATATTCAAGCGGTTTTGAACAGCTTTCTCCGACGGCTTTAAGACCTGCAAAGTGAATGACTGCATCAATTTTGTTTTCTGCGAAAACTTTATCGAGTCCTTCGCGGTCACGGATGTCACATTCGTAGAATTTGATGTCTTTGCCCGTAATTTCTTTTATTCGTTTTATACTTTCGCTCTTGCTGTTGCAGAGATTATCGAGTATAATAGGTTCATAACCCGCATTGAGAAGTTCTACGCAGGTGTGTGAACCGATAAAACCTGCACCGCCTGTAACAAGAATTGACATAATAATACCTCCGAATAAAACTATCTAATAGTATTATAAATATATTTTGATAAAAATCAACGGAAGTGTAAACAATATTTTGATAAAAGGAAGTGACTTTTTTGTTCAGTTATGAAAAATTGAAGGATGACAAAGAAATTCTCAGTTATATAGATGCCGCAAACAAGGTTCTCGGTCAGATAGGATATACCGAACACGGAGTTGCCCACGCAGTTAAAACGGGAACGGATGCAAGTGTTATTCTCGAAAAACTCGGTTATGACGAGAGAGAATGTGAGCTTGCGAAAATTGCAGGACTTATGCACGATATCGGCAACACGGTGAACCGTACCGACCATGCACAGAGCGGTGCATTTCTTGCCTTTGAACTTCTTCGCGCAAGAAATTTTCCTTTTGACGAGGTTATAAAAATTGTAACGGCAATAGGTCATCACGATGAAAAAACCGCCGCGCCCGTTACTCCGATTGCCGCCGCACTCATTCTTGCGGATAAGAGCGACGTGCGCACCTCAAGAGTGAGAAACAAGAAAACAGTACATGACGATATTCATGACCGTGTGAATTATGCCGTTTTCAGCTCAAAGCTTGATATCGATAAAGAAAAAAACATGATTTCGCTCACGCTGAAAATTGATACGCTGATTTGTCCCGTTATGGAATACTTTGAGATATTCCTCGACAGAATGGTGCTCTGTAAAAAATCAGCCGAGTTTTTCGGTTGCGATTTCGAGCTTATTATTAATGATACGAGGTTGCTGTGATGTATAATTTAACCGATGTTTCAACAATAAAAGATATTCTTGCCCGTCACGGATTTCATTTTTCCAAGGCGCTCGGACAGAATTTCATAATCAACCCATCAATCTGCCCCCGTATGGCGGAGGAAAGCGGAATTGACGAAAACTGCGGCGTCATCGAAATCGGTGCAGGCATAGGCGTGCTTACCGCCGAACTGGCAAAAAGAGCGAAAAAGGTTGTTGTTATTGAAATCGATACGAAGCTTCTGCCGATTCTCGATGAAACTCTCAAAGACTTCGATAACATAGAAATCATCAATCAGGACGTGCTCAAAACAGACCTTGCCGCACTTATCAAAGAAAAATTTGACGGTATGCCTGTTTATGTATGCGCAAACCTGCCTTACTACATCACCTCGCCTGTCATCATGACGCTTCTTGAAAGCAGACTGCCGATTGAAGCGATAACCGTCATGGTACAGAAGGAGGCTGCGCAAAGACTCTGCGCACCCGTAGGGAGCAGACTTTCGGGTGCGGTTACGGTTGCTGTTGACTACTATGCAAAGGCACAGAAGCTTTTTGATGTTTCCGCAGGTTCATTTATGCCCGCACCGAAGGTTGACAGCAGTGTTATCCGCATGGATATCCGAAAAGAACCCGAAATTGAAATAACAAATGAGGAATTGTTCTTTAAAATGGTTCATGCGGCATTTGGTCAGAGAAGAAAAACCGCTTCAAATTCAATCAGCGCAGGCTCGGGAATACCGAAGGATGTTGTTATAAAAGCGATTGAAGAGTGCGGCTTTCCGCCTTCTGTCAGAGCCGAGGGTCTGACCATGCAGGAGCTTGCGAATCTCAGCGAAAAAATCAATGCTTTATTAACAAACTGTTAATTATTTCTTGACAAAAAAGCTCGTATAAGGTAATATCAAAGAGATAGAGGTGCGAAAACTAAGAGTAATTCTCTGCGCAGGGAAATCACGGAGAACGAAAGGAGCTTTCGCCGAGATGGATGTCAGCTTGCCCGAGGCGGCATCTGTCGGGACGCTGTAAAATATGCAGCGTACTGTCACGGTTGTGGAGCGCTATCACGTCTTTGATATTATATTCATTGATTTTGCTTCGATACCGTGTATCGGAGCTTATTATTTTTATGGAGGTAATCCCATGACACGCAGAAACAAAATTTTTGCTATTCTTATGGCAATCGCCTTAATCGGCACAATGTTTTGCGTAACTGCATGTGCAACTGAAGAAGCTGCAGTTCTTCTTTCCGCACCCGCAGACTCATCAACATTCACGGTTGATGTTGACGGCGAAATCGTAGAGTATGACCTTAATGAATTTTCCGGCGAAGAAATCAAAGGTGCTCACGACTACGTTGACAATTACGCAGACAATCTTACAAACGATGCAGGTTTCAAGGCTCATATTGAGCAGGCTATCGCAAAGGTTCGTGAAAGCATCAGCAAGTATGCAACCGTTTGGGCACTTATTCCCCCCGTTATCGCTATCGTTCTTGCTCTTATCACCAAGGAAGTTTATTCTTCCCTTATCATCGGTATAATCGCAGGCGGCTTCATTTTTGCAGGCGGTAACTTCGAAACAGCAATCAACCATGTTCTTTTCGACGGTTTTGTTGCAAGCCTTTCGGACAGCTATAACATGGGTATCATCATCTTCCTTGTCCTTCTCGGCATGCTTGTTTCTCTCATGAACAAGGCGGGCGGCTCAGCGGCGTTCGGCAGATGGGCATCAAAGCATATCAAGTCAAGAGTTGGTGCACAGCTTGCCACCATTCTTCTCGGCTGCCTTATCTTCATCGACGACTACTTCAACTGCCTCACAGTAGGTTCCGTTATGCGTCCCGTATGCGATGAAAAGAAGGTTTCAAGAGCAAAGCTTTCATACCTTATCGATGCTACCGCAGCTCCCGTCTGCATAATCGCTCCCATTTCTTCATGGGCAGCAGCAGTTGCAGGCTTCGCAAGAGGCGCAGGCGCAGAGAGCGGCATCAGCCTCTTTGTTCAGGCTATTCCCTATAATTTCTATGCACTTTTCACCATTCTCATGATGGTTGTTCTCGCAGTTGCAAAGATGGACTACGGCCCCATGAAGCTTCATGAAAGAAACGCTCTCGAAAAGGGCGATATCTTCACAAGCGGTGACCGTGTTGCAAACGATGATGCTGACATCAACCCTAAGGGTAAGGTTATTGACCTTGTTCTTCCCGTTGTTGTTCTTATCATCACCTGCGTTATCGGCATGATTTATTCGGGCGGATTCTTCAGTGGTGAAAGCTTCATCGATGCATTCTCGAATTCCGATGCTTCCGTAGGTCTTGTTATCGGTTCCGCAATCGCAATCGTATTTGCAGTTGTTTATTTCCTTATCAGAAGAGTTATCAGCTTCAAGGATATCATGGCTTCTCTTCCCGATGGCTTCAAGGCTATGGTTCCCGCTATCCTTATTCTTACCTGCGCATGGACACTCAAGGCTATGACGGACAGCCTCGGCGCAAAGATTTATATCTCACAGCTTGTTGAAGGCAGTGCAGGTGCATTCCAGGCACTTCTTCCCGCAATTATTTTCCTTATTGCGGTTGGTCTTTCATTCGCAACAGGAACATCATGGGGTACCTTCGGTATTCTTATCCCCATCGTTCTCAGCGTATTTGAAGCGACAAATCCCCTCACAATCATCGCTATTTCAGCATGCATGGCAGGTGCGGTTTGCGGCGACCACTGCTCACCCATTTCCGATACAACAATCATGGCTTCTGCAGGCGCACAGTGCAACCATATTAACCATGTTTCAACCCAGCTTCCTTATGCCATGACAGTTGCAGGTATTTCGTTTGTAACATATATTATTGCAGGTGCACTTGCAGGCTCTGGCCTTGCAATCATTGCTCTTCCTGTGGGTATCGTTCTCACAATTGCAGCACTCCTTATTATCAAAAAAGCTTCAAAGAAAGCATAATTTCTGCATAGGTTGAATTGAATAAAGTGAAAGCCTTCCGTTTCGGCGGAAGGCTTTTGCTATCTCAAAAACATATAATAAACAACCCCGTAAATCACAGCGGTAAGAACGCCGTAAACAATAACCGGTCCCGCAATACGGAACATATTAGCACCCGTGCCGAGAATTCTGCCCTCTGCTGCTGTCAAGTTAGGACACATTAAAAGTAAATAAACTGCAAAAAAGAACGGCTGAAAATTCAGCCGTTCAATAAGTTTATTCACTTAATAAATCGCCAATTTTAACAAATGTGAGTCTGTTGAGTTCAGATTCAACAAGATCGATGTTATCCATTTCATACACCCTGAAAGTATATGTTTCTCCATCAAAATAAATATTGCCTGTGTATGAATTCCAAGTCTTCGACCAAAAAATATCAGATGAAAAGTCATTAGTTTGCACTGATTTTATAAACCGGGTTTCTTCGTTTTCTTCAAAAATCACCAAAGGATTAATATCAATTACAAATCTTTGAGTTTCAGATGTGAATACTATTTGTGTAGCATTTTTACTTTCTAAATAGTAGTTTGCTACACCAACATTGTTATAATCATTGTCAACAACGGCAAGTTTAATTTCCGAAACATTCTCTATATAGTTCCTATATAACTTCGGAGTATTAAATTCACAATTATGTGCATACGGATAATTTAAAATCAAATATTTTTCAAAATCTTCGTTGTTCATAGTCTCGGAGGCTATCAACGCAGCTTTCATTTTGGAGATGTCAAAATCAACAACATCATAAGGAGAAGCTTCTTCATGAAGTGAAGACTTTTGCGTATTGTTTTCTGTTGTGACAACTGTTGATTCGATAACGGTTAGTGTTTCATAAATATCACTTGGTGTTTGCAAATTATACTGATTTGTCGGCATTGTGGTTTGAGCAGTTGTTGTTGATGACTGTTGTTTATCATTTTTATCACAAGCAAATAGCAAGGTTAATGTCAATGCTAAAAGAATTATAAGCATTTTTTTCATGGTCTTTCCTCCCTTTAATGGTGGTCATTTAAATGAGTTTTAATATTGTCTAAGCATTCATCACAGAAAAGTTCATCATTGTTATAATTCTCTGTGTCGAAAGGTAGATTCATTATGCAACGTGGGGCAGAATATCCACGTGTGCAAGAATAACAATACTGATTTGTACATGGACTTCCGTTCTTTTTGCAATAATGATCATGAAGTCCAAACTGATGTGATGTTTTATGTATAAGCTCGTATATACTTCTAGATCTTATTACTGAAGCTGATTTATTTTGATAAGTGCTTTTGTTTACTGTATTTCCCGTTGTGAAAATTAATATGAAACTGGGGTTTCTTTGAGAATTCGACATAGCATTTTTATCCATGATATGTCCCGTCCATGCTGTCTTTGCAATGTATTCATTTCCAGCACCAAAGGTGTTTTGCAGATTATCTCTTAAAGCTTTAGAAGTCAAACAAGACTCATCCTTATGGTTTCCGTTTTTAGGGCATGAGCTTGCAAGGTTGTTTGTTTTAACTGATCCGTACCGCAATATTTTGCATTGGTCAGCAGGTGAAGTATATGAGTATACATACGGATTAATTTTCAGTTTAAACAAATCCATCATTATGTCATTCATAACAGAGGCATATGTGTAAATTTTGTTTTCTGCAGAACCAAATCGGATATTGTAACCTTGATCATAGTAATGATATTCTGTAAAAAGATACTCAATTCCTGAAAAATCAGAAAGCTTTATAAACCCCCAAACTTTCTCTGCTTTATCTGAAACATATATCCAACCACTTCCGTCTGCCATATCTCCACGGGCAACAATTGCTGCCCCTGACGGTATTGTACCTTTGGTAAAATTATCATAGTCACTGCTGTCGGGATTAGATTTAACAACTATATCCTTTGTTGCCGATGATGATTCTGTTTCTTTCCACTGATTTATCGAAGAAACAATACATTTGTCGGTAGAATTGCCGTGCTTTGCAGTAACAATTACCGTTCCCGGTTTTAAGCCTTTTATCTCGCCGGTTTGTTTGTTAAGAGATATTATACCATCTTGTGAAACAGACCAACTGAAATCTTCCGGATTATTGTAATCTTTCAGAATTTTTTTAGATTTGCCCACATAAACATTTTCAAACTGTTTTATTAAGAAATCTTCATCGGAACTTAAAAAGAATTTGAAAATATATCCTTCTTTTTCAGTGTTATTTACTCTTACTTTAGTATAAAATCCTTCATATCCCAAAACCGTAACATTTGACCGGACAAATACCCATGATTCTATTGAACTAAAAAGTGATGCTTGGGTATGCAAAGGAACAATAATAAACGGTGGAACAACTTCCAAAACAGCACCTTTAGATTGGATTTGCGATTTACCATTTGAAAATAAAGACTCTATAAAAGAACCAGAGATGTCTGCAAAGGTTGTGTTTTTGTTATATATTATTTGAGAATTGGTGTCAGCTTCGGTATTTCCGTAAGCCGTAGTAAAACTTCCGAGCAAAACAACTGCGCAAAGTACAAGCGAAATAACTTTTGATAAAATTTTTTTGCTATTCAATTTTTCACCTTCTTGATTTTAACATGTTGAGTTTTGTTTGTCAAATAATCAACCCATTGGAATCTCCCCCTAAATGTTTGTCTATCTATATATGACGAAATTCGCAAAATGTTACGCAAAAATTTTCATTTTCTTCAAAGTTTCTATGTTTTGAACAAAATTACATTTGCCAAATTGTTCATTATATCAACAAAAAGAACCGTCAAAAGACGGTCCAGAAGCATAAAATATCAGTTATCTCAAAAACATATAATAAACAACCCCGTAAATCACAGCGGTAAGAACGCCGTAAACAATAACCGGTCCCGCAATACGGAACATATTAGCACCCGTGCCGAGAATTCTGCCCTCACTCTGAAACTCCATAGCAGGCGAGACAATTGCATTGGCAAAGCCTGTAATGGGAACAATCGTTCCTGCTCCTGCATAATAAGCGATTTTGTCAAAAACTCCGAGAGCTGTAAGCACGGCGGCAAGAACAATAAGGGTTACGGGTATCAGAAGTTTTATGTCGTCCCGACCCAACCCTATTTTGGTGTAAAGTATACCGAATCCCTCGCCGATTGCGCAAACCGTTCCGCCGATAACAAAGGCAAGAATTCCGTTTTTGATTTTGTTTGTTGGCGGCGACGCCTTCTTTGTCATTTTTCCGTATTCACCGTTTGAAATTGACGTAAAAACCATCCCGTTTCATTATTATGATATTCATATTTTGTCCTGCGAAAAAAGGAATAATCACGCATGAAAGTTCACATTTGAAAAAATATTTTAAAAATCGCAAGTGAGATTTTGCTATGAAAACGAAAGAAAAAACGAGAAAACAAGAGATTGCAGAATGTAAATTAAAAATTTCAAAAAAGACTATTGACATTGTCAAAACCTTGTGATAATATATGCAAGCACGAAAAATTTAAATCGGAGGAAAAGTTATGTCAACTTATATGCCTAAAGCGGGCGAAATTACCCGCAAGTGGTATGTGATCGATGCAGCAGGCAAGCCCATGGGTAAGGTTGCTGTTGAAGCTGCAAAGCTTCTTCGCGGTAAGCACAAGGCTATTTTTACACCTCATGCTGACTGCGGCGATCATGTTATCATCATCAACGCTGAAAAAGCAGTTCTGACCGGCAAGAAGCTTGATCAGAAAATGTATTACCGTCACACAGGCTACATCGGCCACCTCAAAGAGGTTAAGTACAGCACTCTTATGAAGACAAGAGCTGATTTCGCTATGACACTTGCTGTTAAGGGTATGATCCCCGACACAGTTATCGGCCGTCAGGCTCTCACCAGACTTCGCGTATTCAAGGGCGCAGAACACGTTCACGCTGCTCAGAAGCCCGAAGCATGGGAATTTTAAGAAAGGGAGGCTATAAATAATGTACGATTCAAATCCTTATTTCTACGGTACAGGCCGCAGAAAGAGTTCAGTTGCCAGAGTACGTGTTTATGCAGGTACAGGCAAGATTATAATCAATGACAGAGAGATCGACGATTATTTCGGTCTTGAAACACTCAAGCTTATCGTTCGTCAGCCTCTCGCTCTCACAGACACAACTGAAAAGTTCGACATCATCTGCCGTGTAGGCGGCGGCGGTGTTACAGGCCAGGCAGGCGCAATCCGTCACGGTATTGCAAGAGCACTTCTTCAGTATGACGAAAATCTTCGTCCCGCCCTCAAGAAGGCAGGTTTCCTTACCAGAGATCCCAGAATGAAGGAAAGAAAGAAGTACGGTCTCAAAGGCGCACGTCGTGCTCCTCAGTTCTCAAAGAGATAATTTTTCCCGAATGGGGATTATCGAAAACCCTTGGAATCAACCGATTCCAAGGGTTGTTTTGTTTGTAACAAAGACAACCCCTGGCTATGCCAGGGGAAAAGAAAAGCTTATAGCGAGGGGAGAAGTAGACAAGAAAAAAGCTCCTTGGTATAGTAGAAGTGGTTTGCCGACCACACAACTAAAATAACAAGGAGGTCTT
>JAZSDF010000045.1:0-28976 GCA_045531035.1 Acutalibacteraceae bacterium
AGCCATTTAAGGAAGAATTTTTCAACATCATAGTTATATGAAGCGGTTTTGATGAACACCTGAGCATCGCCCGTCCAGCCGAGACGCTCATCTCTCTGCGGACAGTCTGTGGGCACATCAAGGAAGTTACTCTTCTGACCCCATATTATATTTGAGAAAAGTTTGTTTATTCTTTCGTCGGAACATTCAAAATATCCCGTGCGCTTCATTTCGGAATGAACAACGATTGCGGTGAAATTTTCTTTCTTTATTTCGTCACTCCAGTTCTCAAGCCTGATATATCTGAAGCCGAAGAAATTATGCTTCGATTTGTGGATGTGTTCCTCTCCGTCACAGACAAAAATTGCCTGAGCCTTTGCACTCCTGAGGTTGTCCGTGTAGAAATTGCCCTCTGCATCAAGCACTTCCGCATGGCTTATAACGGCTCTTTCGCCCTTCTTACCTTTAATTTTAAACTCAACATAGCCGGTCATGTTCTGACCGAAGTCAAGTACGGTTTCACCCTTGGGAGTGATGATGATTTCCTTGGGTTCAAGGCGTTCTTGTTCGATAACCTTTTCGCCTTCTCTGTCGATGAGGCATTTTTTTTTGTGATTGATAACAACGGCCTTCGAGGGATTGATATCCTTGTATGCGGGGTTGTGAACATAGCCGTTATAGAAGCTTGAATAAACATCCTTGCCGTTTTCGGTTGTCCAGTCACCGCCGGTTGTGATTATTCGCTTTTCGCCGTCGGCATATTCAAGAGTAAGTGCTGCAATGGTTGCGGTTTCCTTGCCACCGAGTTCCGGGTCCCCCTTCTGCTGGTTTTTATAGTTCTGTATTTTCCAGCCCGGAGCAACGGAAATAACAATTTTGTTGTTGTTCTTAATAATATCGGTAACATCATGAGTGTCAACCTGCAGACGGTTGCGGTATGATGTCCAGCCGGGAGCAAGAATGTTGTTGCCGACTCTTTCGCTGTTGATGTGAACGGTATAAACACCGAGTGCGGTTGCTTCAAGGCTTGCGGAAACAAGCTCTTTATCCGAGGTGAATTCTTTGGTATACAAAATTTCACATTCGCCCGAGGGCTTTGCGCTTTTTATCCATAATGCATTGAGAATGTTTTTCATATGAAACCTCCTTACGGTTTATAAGATAATATTATAATACTCTAATGTGATTTGCAACAAAAATTTATAATAATGCACTTGAATTAGCAGAGTATTGTTGGTAAAATATTCGGGAAAGGATGATTATATGAAACGAGTATTAAGCATGGCTCTGATATTTGCGGTTTTGTTTTCTTTTGCATCATGCAGAAACATAAATGAACTTTATAAGGAAACTACTACCGCCGTGCCGACTACCACCGCCGCACCTCCCGTTGTCAAAGAAAAGAAGCAGACAAAGGAATTCAAGGATGAGAACGGAAGAACGGTTTTTGTGGTTGACGTTGTGCTTCCCGAAATTTCCGAAAACATAGAACAGAGAATGATTGATTATGTTAACTCCGTTACGAATAAATTTTTTGAAGATGCCTGCGTTCAGGCGGAAAAGAACATAGATTCAGCATCAAAGTTCATGGATAAAAACAACTCGGATAAGCCGTGGAAAAGAACAATTACTTTTGAAGCAACCCGTGTCAGCGGATACTTTGTATGTTTTTTGATAAAAGAAAGTCTTTCTTATTTCGGTTCGAGTGACAATACTCCGTCTGTTTATACAAGATGTTTCCAGATTCAGGAGGAAGAACCCATTAATGCGGCTTATTTCACAGACAGTCCCGATGACCCCGAAACAGCACTCGGCTATATTGCGGATTTGCTTAAAAGCAGAGCAAAAACGGGATTTTATATTGAGGGAATTGAACTCAACGAAACCGAGCTTGCCGCATTTGATGATGCCGTCAGCCTTGATAAATTTTATCTTACCGATAACGGCATGGTATTTTATGTGGACAAGGGAGCAATTGACCCGTATGCAACCACCGAGATTTATGAGGAGGAATTCAGCTGGGACGAGCTTGAGGGAATGTTCAATAAACCTGGACTTTACTAAAAACAAAAAGCGGATTGCAATAAACTGCAATCCGCTTTTAAAATTATTTAATTAAATCTGCAAAAAGCTTGATATTTGAAGCTTCAAGCTTGAGTTCTCCCGACTGTTCTTTTTTAACGATTTCAACTATTCTGTCGTTGACAGGAGTGGGCACACCGCACTTTTTACCCCATTCGCAAACAACGCCGTTTATTGCATCGATTTCGCAGGGCTTACCGTTGCGCAAATCCTGAAGCATCGAGGGGATTATATCCACGTGCTTCTTCATTGCGATGGGAATTAGAAGCTCACCGATTGCTCTCTTGAAGCTGTTCTTATAGTAGAAAAGCTTTGTTATATCCTTGCCCTGAACGGGTGCGAAAACAGCACCTGCCGCATGGCCTACATCGATACATTCTTTCATGCAGCGGATAGCAACCTTTCTTGCAAAAGCATCGCCCGTAACTGCGCCGAAGGTGCCGCCCATAACCGTGCCGAGACCCGAGAAGGTTGCATTGATAAGAAGCTTTGACCACCTTGTGCCGATGAGGTTATCTTCAAAATGAACGGGGCACATCTTTTCAAGAAGCTCTGTGACCGTCTTGACCTGAGCATCTGTGATGCCATCCATTTTGCCCATGTGATAAGAAAGACTGTCGGGTTCGCTTGTGAGAACACATTCGCCGGGTGCAGAGAGGTTTGCACCCCACTCAACTGCACAGCCCATTGTGTGTTCTTTGCCTACGATTTCTGCAATGCCGGGTTCGGGTATACCGTTCTGAAGTGTGACGATAACACCGTCCTCTGCAAGGAAGGGCTTGAGGAATGTGCAGACTTCAGCATTGAAAAGCTGCTTTGTCATAAGGAAAATAACGCTGTAAACTCCGCTCATTTCATCAGGAGTTATAGCCTTTACGGGGACTGTCATTTCAACCGTACCCGTGATATGCGCACCCTTTTCGTTGAGGGCGGCAACATGTGCCTTGTTTCTGTTGACAAGTTCAACATCAACGCCGTTTTTTGTCATGTATGCACCGAGAACGGTACCGAGTGAGCCTGCGCCGTAAATTGCCACTTTATTCATAATAATGCTCCTTTTATTCAACACCGTATGACTGAAAAATCGGTTGTATTCTCAGAATCCGCCGCCGACGGTGACCAGGTAATCAACCTCACCGTGAGCTGTTTCAGCCGTGATTTCAAGCGGAAGTCTTACCGCCGCAACGTGGAGATTTGAAACATTAACCTTTATTGTGTATGACCATGTTCCTTTTTCGATAACGCCGTCTTTGTTTATTTTGACTTTTAAAACAGGTTCGGTGTAGCGAAGAGTTATTTTTGCATTATCGAAATCAATCTCAAACCATTCTGCAAGAGCTTCTTCAACCTCTGAAATATCACCAAGAACCGAGATTGCGTGACCTACGGTTCCGCCGTATCTGTCGGCATGAATTCCGTCGGTCTGCTCTTTCATTCTCATTTCAATAACGGTATATTCGCCGCTTTTGTATGCTTTTGCGGACTGAACGTCGGATGCAACGAGGTTTTCATAACCGCCTGTTATTCCGTCAAATTCAACCTGACTGTCCTCGAGTGCTTTCACAAGGAACGGAGTTGCCATTTCAACAAATTTGCCGATAAAGCCTTCGCCTTCATTAACTACCATTTCAACAAGGGATTTCTTTTCATTTGACTTGACCTTTGTTTTTGAATTGATTGCTGCCGTCTTATAGAATCCAACGATTTCTTCGGTTGTCCATTCAGCAGGATTATCCGATGAAAGGCTGACGGGAGGAACGGTTGTTTCGGGTAAGGTTGTGCTTTCTGTTGCAGTTCCGTCGGGCAGAGTAGTTTCCTCAATAACTTTTGTTACGGTTTCACCCGAGTTATTTGTTACAGCTTCACCCACGGTACCCGTGGCGGTTTCCGGCTGCTTGTTTTCTTCTCCGTTGTTCTTGTCTGTGCATGAAGCAAATGCAAAGAGCATGACGAACGCTGTGAGAATTGCTGTTAATTTTTTCATGTTGTTGTCCCCTTTTTTAATCTTTTTCTTTCCAGTTTCTGATACATTCTTTATAATGATTGCCCTTGTGCTCAAAGTCCCTGTAAACATTGTAGCTTGAAGCGGCGGGCGACATTATACAGCTTTTGCCTTTTTTTGTGAATCTGAAAGCGGCATCAACCGCTTCCTCCATGGTGTTTGCGATGATGAGATTTTTTGTGCATCCTCTTTCGAGCAGTGCATTGCAGATGTTAACTCCCGTGTCGGGCATGCCGATGAGGTTTCTTACCTTACATTTTTCAAGATATTTTTCAAACTCATCATATTCGATTCCTCTGTCCATTCCGCCAAAAATGAGCGTATCGACATCGTCAAGAGCTTCAATGGCACATTCAACTGCGTGGGGAATGGTTGCAATGGAGTCATTGTAGAATTTTATTCCGTAAAATTCGCCGATAGGTTCCATTCTGTTTTCGATACCCGAGAATTTTTCAACTGCCTTGAGTATATCATCGTTGCTCACACCGAGGCAGCGTGCAACGGTTGCCGCAACACATACATTCTGTCTGTTATGTATACCCTTGAGGCGCTCGTTGACATCAGCGGCGGCTATGATAAGCTCATCGCCCTTACCGCCGTTTTTGCTGACCTTGATAACGGAGGGCAGAGCCTTTGAAAAATTATAGTATTTGTCAAAATCCTGCTCGGAGTTGCAGATGAAATAGTCACAGCCAACCTGATGGCGGATGATGTTAAGCTTCGCGGTAACATAACCCGAAAAGCCGTTGTAGTGGTCAAGATGCTCGGGATAAATGTTTGTCATGACCGCAATGTGAGGTGAAGCGGTGGTATATTCAAGCTGATGCGATGACATTTCGATAACAGCGATTTCAGCATCTCCGCTTTCGAGAGTGTCAAGCACGGGAACACCCATGTTGCCGATAAGACAGACTTTTTTGCCCGACTGCTTAACCATTTCATAAATAAGAGTTGAAGTTGTGGTTTTACCCTTTGTTCCCGTAACACCCACGCAGGTGCATTTTGAAAAACGAAGGAACAAGTCCGTCTGGCAGGTAACCTCTGTTTCATGAGGCACCATCACATCACGGAAAGATATTCCGGGAGTTTTGATAACTGTATCATACTCGTCGATTGCGTTGAGATAATCATCTCCGCAATGGAGAGTAACATCCGGGTCGTCAAGCTCAATCTGACGCATATCTGCAATTCCGATTTTTTTATCGGGCAGATTGCGTCTGATGATTTCGTATGTTGAACGGCCTTCTCTGCCGAAGCCGAGAATAAGGACGTTTCGTTCTTTGAAATATTCAATCAACTGATGAAACATATATGCGCATCCTTTCAGTTTATGCGATTAATTATATCAAATACAAGCGAAATATTCAAGTGAATTTGTCATCCCATGAAAACTCTTTTGATTTCAAGGCAGTCCTTCTGCCCGATTTCGCCTATTCCGATGAAGTTTCCGTTGGGGTCATAAACTCTGAAAAACCCAAGCATACGGGGATATTTCAGTCTTTCAAGGGAAAGTTCACCGCCGTTGCGGAAGCGTTTTGCCTGAGCTTCGGAAACCTTTATAACGGGATATTCCTCCAAAGCTTTGTCAACGGGAACAAGCAAATCGTAAATTCTTCCGCCGTTCACGGCTTCTTCAAGCTCTTCAAGAGTTACAGCCTTTTCTATTTCAAATCCGTTTGCCTTTGTGCGTCTGAGCTCTGTCATAACCGCACCGCATCCGAGTGCTTCGCCGAGGTCGGAAATGAGAGTTCTTATATATGTTCCCGATGAACACTCAACATCAATTTCGTATTCGCCCGTTTCTTCATTTTCTGAGATAACATCAACCGAAAAAACGGTTACCTGCCTAGGCTTTCTTTCAACCTCGATACCCTGCCTTGCAAGGTCGTAAAGCCTTTGCCCGTCAACGGAAACAGCCGAATACATCGGCGGAAGCTGACTGATATCGCCGACAAAATCCGAAATTTTTTCTTTAACTTGTTCTGCGGTTACATTTACCTCTCTTGTTTCAAGCACCTTGCCGGTTATGTCAAGAGTGTCGGTGGTTGTTCCCAACCGAAACGAAGCACGGTAAGCTTTGTTGTGGCTTGGAAGAAGCTCAACGAAGCGGGTTGCACCGCCGAGCATAACGGTAAGAACGCCTGTTGCCATGGGGTCGAGAGTGCCTGTGTGGCCGCATTTTTTCTCGCCGCATATTCTGCGGACCCTCGCAACGGCACCGAAAGAGGTTATATCTTTGGGCTTGTCAAGAAGAATGATACCTGTCATAAATTACCTTCTATTCATTAAACAAATTAACATCGTCTTTGTAGGGATTGCTTTTACCTTTTGTTCTATAGTAAGCATGAGGAAACTTCGGAGACGGATTTACGGTTGCGAGCGAAGTGTCAACGGCGGGACTTTCGCCCTCACGGAGAAGTCTGCCGACAACAACAAGCCTTGCATCGGAAAAATCGTAACAGCAGGTGGAAAGAGTCAGGATTTTGTCTGTGGGATTGATGTCAACTCCCGTGTCATAAAATTTCCTCTTGTCAATTTCTGCTATATAATTTGCGAAATTTTCATCTGTCGTATTAGTGAAAACATAATTGAGAAAATTGCCGTTATCGTCGTTTCTGTTGCTGTTTGTGATGTAAACGGCATAAATTTTGAAGGTGTAATCACCGTAAAGCGTACTCATTCCGATAATCGGTGCTTTCACGAAGCCGTCAACCGTGCGGTATTGCTCAAGTGTGCCGAAAAGCTTATCGTCACGGCGCATATTGTGGCCGAAAATAATTGTATTGCGGTCAAGAATGTGAAGAGAATTTCTGAAATCAAAAAACGGAACGCCGTAGGAAGTGCTTTTTCCGTAAAAATCCCTGCGTTCGTATTCTTTATTATCCTTGCCCTGAACAACGGCAAAATTGATGTCCATTTCGGAAATTGAAATCCAGCCTGCAAAATCACGGTTTGCGGCATAAAGCTCCGAAAATGCGGGATTCATTCCCTCGGGGAAATCAATATCAGGATGCTTCCTGCGGATTTCAAGCCATGGGTCGGCGGGACTGTCAGGAACGGTGGTCTGAACCATGGACTCCATTTCGGAGGACTGCTTTGACTCCAGATAAGGTTCGACAAGATAGCTGTTTATAAGTATTCCGACGCTGACAGTAAAGCAAACAATTGCAAAAGCAAGAGTTATTCTGCGGACTATTTCGGAACGGGGGAGTTTTTCTTTCGGAGACTTTTCTCCTTTAAGTGCAGATCGGAAATCTGCGATAGTGCCGTATCTTTCGTTTTTGTCAAGCGACAGACCTTTTTCGATAACTGTTTTTTCCTTTTCGGGGAAACCGTCGGGAAATTTAATCTGTTTTCCTTGTGCTCTTTGCTCTGCGTTCGGCGGAAGAAATCCCGTTACGGCTACATAAAGAATTGCGGAAATCGCGTAGACATCGGTAAACGGACCGCACTCTTTGGAACCGAGCTGTTTTTCGGGTGCATCAAACGGGGAATATGCGTTTTTCGGCGGAAAAGTATAGCCTGTAACAGAATTTATTTTTCCGTTTTCGGTTATTATCGAATACGGAGAAATTGAGCCGTGCCATTTGCCGACATTTTCGAGCGCGGCGGCACAGTCAATAATCGGTCTGATAAGCTGAAGTGCCTTTGAATACGGCATGGTTTTTCCGTTTCCGATGAACGAGGAAAGCGGAGAGCCGATATCTATTGCATTAACGAAATAAACGGTGGCGTTTTCCGCAAAGCAATCGGTAAAATTGAGTACAGTTTTATCGGATGCCGTGCAAAGTTTTTTGTAGTGTGAATAATAGGCGGCAATTTCTTTTTCGCCTTTCGCCAGACATTGCTCGTTGCGGAATTTCACAATCAGTTCCCCCGTGTGGCGGTAGGTGAGTTTTTCGTTGAGATATTCCGAAATTTTAACCCTGCGTGAAGTTTTTGTGTCGAAGGCATAATACGAAACAAAAACTCTTTCTTTGGAGAAAACTCCGCCGAGAATATAGCGGTTATTCAGTTTTGTGCCCGTGGGAAGGCAGTTTTCAAACTGTTTCTCCATAACACCCGCAAATCCGCATACGGTACATGACGTTGCATTGTCAGGACATTCGCTCAGACAGTAAACACAGCGCTTCATATTATCCTCCTTTCCGAAATATGTTGAAAAACAAAAAAAGTTATGATATGATAATTACATTAACTTTTTAGTGGTGATTATATATGAAAAACGGATTTTTTGCAATGGTTTCAAGAATGAAATATATCAACCGCTGGGCACTCATGAGAAATGAACACAGCGAAAATCTTTGTGAACACAGCTTTGAGGTTGCTTCGATTGCCCATGCCCTTGCCATTATCGGCAACCGCCGTTTCGGTAAGAATCTTAACGGAGAAAGAGCGGCTTTTCTGGGACTTTATCACGATACTCCCGAGACCTTGACCGGCGATATGCCCACTCCCGTCAAATATTACAGCGACGAGGTGCGTCTTGCATATAAGACGGTTGAAGAAAACGCCTGCAGAAGTCTTATTGATATGCTTCCCGAGGATTTCCGTGATGATTACAAATCCGCTTTTATTCCCGAAGAACAGGATGCCGAACTCTGGAAGCTTGTCAAAGCGGCGGATAAAATCAGTGCACTTATCAAGTGCATAGAAGAGAAAAAAGCGGGCAACAGCGAATTTACAAAAGCGGGTGAGGGCTTGCGTGAGACTGTTGAAAATCTCGGGTTACCCGAAGTAAAGGTTTTCATCGAAGAATTTCTTCCCGCATATGAAATGACCCTTGATGAATTGAGATAATTATATTCCGAGCAGTTTTCGTGCATTTCCGCCGAGAACTGCTTTTTCTTCGTCTTTTGTCAGACCGAAACATTCGATGAGTTCGATATCCTGTGACGGTGCGTTCCACGGTGCATCGCTACCGAAAAGAATCTTATCAACCCCGTGGATATCGATGATTTCCTTTGCATATCTCGGAGTTGCCGTGCCGTAGCAATATGCGGTGTCGAGATAAACGTTTTTGCCCACAAGATGTTTTCTTGTTTCGGGCATTGACCATATTCCGCCGAAATGTGCGGCAACGACGGGTGCATCGCCAAAAACATCAAGAATACTCGCAAGTGCTTCTGCGGTGCAATGTACGGGTTCGGGATAACCGATGTCAAATCCGCAATGAAAAAGTGTTATAAGACCAAGTGAGGCAATTTTTTCGTAAATCGGGAACATCTTTTTATCATCGGCAAAGAAGCCCTGATAATCGGGATGAAGCTTTACTCCTTTTATTCCGTTTTGTGCAAGCCTTTCGAGCTCGTTGAGTGCATCGGGGCTGTCGGGGTGAACGCTTCCGAACGGAATTATACCCTCGACATTTTTCAGAGATATTGCAAAATTATTAACGCTTTTCTGCTGATGAGGATTTGTTGCAATGTTAAGAACAACGGAACAATCAACGCCGTCATTCCTTTGAAGTGACAAAAGTCCGTCAACCGTACCGTCGTGAAAAGGTCTTGTTATTCCTGAACGCTTGCGGAGAATTTCAATTGCTTTTGAGGCTATTTTGTCGGGAAAACAATGCGTATGAAAATCAATTATCATCTGAAATCATCGGCTTTCTTTGTTTGTTTTCACTATTTTACACCGAAAACCTCCGTATATCAATATGGAAAAAGGATAAATAATGAATTTTTTAAAATAATACTTGATATTTATTATATTGTGTGTTAAAATAACCACAGTAAGATTTATTGTTCGGTAAAGAGTGGGGCGACCCGCTCTTTTGTTTATGTAAAAATCTTTTTTACAATTTAGAAAAAAGGAGAATTACTCATGGCAAAAGGTAAGGGCGGCAACACCGTAGCCGCTGTATGGGAAATCGCAGAGCCTATCGCCGAAGAGCTCGGTCTTGTTATCTGGGATATCCGTTTTGTTAAAGAAGGTGCAGACTGGTTTCTTCGTATCTTCATTGACAAGGACGGCGGAGTAGGCATTACGGACTGCGAAAACATGAGCAGAGCAATCGACAAGCCTCTCGACGAGGCAGACCCCATTGAGCAGAGCTATTGCCTTGAGGTTTCGTCACCCGGTCTTGAAAGAGAGCTTACCCGTGAAGCTCATTTCGAGGTTTGCAAGGGCGAAAAAATCAAGGTTAAGATGATAAGAGCTGTTGACGGAGTTCGTGAGTTTTCGGGCGTTCTTGAAAGCAGCGAGGGTATGAGCATTGTTCTTCGCCTTGAAGACGGAAGTGCAATGAACATCGAAAAGAAAGAAACAAGCTATATAAAATTGGATGATTTTAACTTCTAATATTGAAAGGAATGGTCAGAAAAATGGGAAACAATGAATTTTTCGAGGCAGTCAGACTCCTCGGCAAGGAAAAGAAAATTTCGGAAGAGCTTCTTCTTGAAAGCATCCAGAAGGCTCTCGTAACATCAATAAAGAGAGATTTCAACAATAAGGATATCGTTTTCTGCGAAATCGACGCAGAAAAGAAGGATATGAGAGTTTTCGTTCGCAAGAACGTTGTTACAGAGGTTGTTGATCCCGATGAAGACCTTACTGTTGAACAGGCACAGCGCTTCAAGAAAAATGCAAGAGCGGGCGAAATTATTGAAATCGACCTTGAAACAAAGGAAGTAAGCCGTATTGCCGCAGAAAAGGGCAAGCATATTCTCCGCCAGGCAATCCGTGAGGCTGAACACGGTCAGATCAGAGAAGAGTTCCAGAGCAAGACTCAGGAAATCGTTACCGTTAAGATTTCAAAGGTTGACCCCGTATCACTCGATGCAATCGTTGAAATCGGTAAGGTTACCGAAAGACTTCCCAGAAGCGAACAGCTTCCCAACGACAGCTTCAAAGAGGGCGATATGGTCAAGGTTTATATTGCCGAAATCAGAGAAGCAACAAAGGGTCCCAAGATTCTTATTTCAAGAACACATCCCGGTCTTGTCAGACGCCTTCTTGAAAGCGAAGTTCCCGAAATCTTCGACGGTACCGTTGAAATAAAGTCCGTATCCCGTGAAGCAGGTTCAAGAAGCAAGATTGCCGTTTACAGTGCAGACGAAAATGTTGACCCCATCGGTGCATGTATCGGTCAGAGAGGCGCAAGAATCGGCAAGGTTATCGACTTCCTCGGCGGCGAGAAGCTCGACCTTATCCGCTACAGCGAAGATCCCGCAGAGTATGTTGCTCAGGCACTTGCTCCCTCGGATGTTATTTCAGTTACAATCATCAGCGAGGAAGAACGCTCATGCAGAGTTGTTGTTCCCAATGACCAGCTTTCACTCGCAATCGGCAACAAGGGTCAGAATGCCCGTCTTGCCGCAAAGCTTACAGGCTGGAAAATCGATATCAATCCCGAAACAGAGGAAGAAGTTATCAACTTCGACGAATAATCCATAATATTATTACAGCAAGGAGCTGAACCGATGCAAACCCGACGGATTCCAATGAGAAAATGCACAGGATGCAATGAAATGAAACCCAAAAAAGAGCTTGTAAGGGTTGTTAAAAGCCCCGAAGGCGAAATATCGCTTGACTTAACGGGCAAGAAACCCGGCAGAGGCGCATATGTGTGCCGCGATGCCGAGTGCCTTGTCAAAGCAAGGAAGGCAAAGAGGCTTGAAAAGGCTTTCTCCTGTGCGATTCCGGACGGAGTTTACGAGAGAATGGAGGAAGAACTTAAAAATGACGGATAATCCGAAGCTTCTTTCTCTTCTCGGTATGTGCCGCAGAGCAGGAAAGCTCAGTTGCGGACATGACGCCGCAGTTGGTTCGGTCAGAAGCAAAAGCGCAAAGCTTTGTTTGCTTAGCAGCGACGCTTCTCAAAGACTGAGAAAAGAAATCGAGCGTGAGGCAACTTTCGACGGGAGAGATGTTCCCGTTCGTGAATTGCTTTCAACAATGGAAGAAATAGGCAAGGCCACGGGTCTTAAATCCGCCGTGGTAACAGTCAATGACGAAGGCTTTGCAAAATCTATGCTTGGGCTTCTGAACACAACAGGGGAGGTTAACCTATGATTAATAAATACAGAGTACATGAGGTTGCAAAAGATTTTAACATCAAAAGCAACATTGTCGTCGATTTGCTTGCAAAGTATTTCGACGGACAGAAAAAGCATATGACAGTGCTCGAAGAAGACGAGCTTGATATGATATTTGAAACCTTCACAAAGGAGTATGAGGTTTCGGATCTTAACGAATATTTTGAATTTGCTCCCGCGCCCAAAAAGGCAAAGGAAGAAACTCCTGCCGAAGAAAAGGCAGAGGAAGAACTTAAGGAAGAGGCTAAAGAAGAAGTGAAGGCAGAGCCTGTTCCCGAAAAGAAAAAGGAAGAAAAAGCTCCCGAAAAGAAGGAGCAGAAGAAGGAAGCAAAGAAAGAGGATAAAAAGGAAGCAAACGAAAAGAAGGATGAAAAGAAACCCGTTCAGGCTTCTCAGAAGCCCGGCAAGCTTCCTCCCATGCCTCAGAAACAGAAGCCCGTTGAAAAGAAAGAAAAAGACGATAAGCCCATGCAGTCAAGAACAAAGGGCGAAATGAGAACAATCGATACAAGAGCGGGCAACGTTGACCTTGAAAAATATAATGAGAGATATGAAAATATCGCTCCCGAAAACAAGACAAAGCAGCACGCAAACTCAGTAAGCAAGCAGAAGATAAAGCAGAAGAGCCAGCAGTACAGAAAGCAGGGCGGTATGCGTTCTTCACGCCGCGAAACCGAGGCTGAAAGACTCAAGAGAATTGCGGCTGAAAGAGCAAAGAAGCCTCAGATGCTTCTCAAGCTTCCCGAAGAAATCACCGTTGGCGAGCTTGCGGCAATGCTCAAGATGACTGCCGCAGAGGTTATCAAGAAGCTCTTCACTCTCGGTCAGATGGCTACCGTTAACGAAGTACTCGACTACGAAACAGCCGCAATCGTTGCCGAAGAACTCGGTGCTAAGGTTGAAAAAGAGGTTGTTATCACAATCGAAGACAGAATCATTGATGACCATATTGACGATGAGAGCGAGCTTATCACAAGAGACCCCGTTGTTGTTGTTATGGGTCACGTTGACCATGGTAAAACATCTCTTCTTGATGCTATCAGGAACACATCTGTTACAGCAACAGAAGCCGGTGGTATCACACAGCATATCGGTGCTTACAGAGTCGACCTCAACGGTCAGAAAATTACTTTCCTTGACACTCCCGGCCACGCAGCTTTCACATCGATGAGACTTAGAGGCGCAATGGCAACGGATATTGCAATCCTTGTTGTTGCTGCAGACGACGGTATCATGCCTCAGACTATTGAGGCTATCAACCATGCAAAGGCTGCAGGTGTTCAGATTATTGTTGCCGTTAACAAGATGGATAAACCTGCCGCTAACCCCGACAGAGTTCTTCAGCAGCTCACCGAACATGAGCTTGTTCCTGAAGAATGGGGCGGCGAAACAATCTGTGTTCCCGTTTCCGCACTTAAGAGAACAGGTATCGACAGTCTTCTTGAATCCGTTCTTCTTGTTGCAGAAATGCAGGAACTCAAGGCTAACCCCAACCGTTCCGCAAAGGGTGTTGTTATTGAAGCAAGACTTGATAAGGGCAGAGGCCCCGTTTCAACTCTTCTTGTTCAGAACGGCACACTCAAGTCGGGCGATATCATCGTTGCGGGTACATCAGTCGGTAGAGTAAGAGTTATGACTGACGACAAGGGCAGAAAGGTTAACGAAGCAGGTCCTTCCGTTCCCGTTGAAATCATGGGTCTTGCGGAAGTTCCCCAGGCAGGCGACAGCTTCGACGCCGTTAACGATGAAAGACTTGCAAGAGAGCTTGTTGAGCAGAGAAAGGCAAAGGCTAAGGAAGAACAGTTCAAGGAATTCCAGAAGGTTACTCTTGACAACCTCTTTGCTTCTATTCAGGAAGGTCAGCTCAAAGACCTCAACATCATCATAAAAGCTGATGTTCAGGGCTCGGCAGAAGCAGTCAAGCAGAGCCTTGTAAAGCTTTCAAACGAAGAAGTAAGAGTTAAGGTTATTCATAACGCAGTCGGTGCTATCACCGAAAGCGACGTTATGCTCGCAAATGCTTCAAACGCAATTATCGTCGGCTTCAACGTAAGACCCGACAACGTTGCAAGCGAAATTGCAGAGCGTGACGGTGTTGAAATCAGATGCTACAGAGTTATTTATGACTGCATCGAAGAAGTTGAAGCAGCTATCAAGGGTATGCTTGCTCCCAAGTTCAGAGATGTTGATATCGGTAAGGCGGAAGTCCGTCAGGTTGTTAAGATTTCATCCGTCGGTAACATCGCAGGCTGCCATGTTACAAGCGGTAAAATCACAAGAGGCGCAAAAATCCGCGTAGTAAGAGACGGTATTGTTGTTGCCGAAGACGAAATGGCATCGCTCCGCCGCTTCAAGGATGACGTTAAGGAAGTTGCTTCCGGATATGACTGCGGTATCGGTCTTAACAAGTTCAACGATATCAAGGAAGGCGACGTCTTTGAAGCATTTATCACCGAGGAATACAGAGATTAACAGAGGTTAAATAATGGCTGGATACAGAAAAGACAGAGTATCGGAAGATATAAAGCGTGAAATTGCTGCTATTATGCGTGAGCTTAAGGACCCGAGAATTCAGGGCTTGCTGACCGTTGTCAACGTTGAAGTGAGCTCCGATGCGTCCTTTGCAAAGGTATATATCAGCGCAATGGAGGGCATTGAAACTGCCGCACTTGCCGTCAAGGGTCTTACTGCGGCAACGGGTTATATCCGCAGAGAGGTCGGAAAAAGACTTCATCTGCGTAAAACCCCCGAGCTTAAATTCGTAGCAGACGATTCCATCGAAAGAGGAATGAAGATTGCGGGTATGCTCGGAAACATGAAAGACGATTCAAACGAAACTAATGAGGATTAAGGGGTGTCAGTCAATGAGAATTGACCTGCATGAAACCGCAAAGCTCCTTGAAAATTCAGATAAGATTTTGCTTCTTTGCCACGCACACCCCGACGGCGACACTCTCGGAAGCGCAACCGCACTTGCCCGTGCACTCATGCAGAAGGGCAAAAAAGTGAAGGTTGACTGCTTTGACCCCATTCCGAAGGATTTTTCCTTTATGTTTGATGGTCTGGAGTTCGAAGAGTTTGAACCCGAGCTTATTGTTGCCGTTGATGTTGCGGACATAAAGCTTCTCGGCAAGGATTATGAAGGCAAATATGCGGACAAAGTGGATTTGTGCATTGACCACCACGGTTCAAATATGCTCTATGCCGACAAAGTCTGCCTCGAACCCGATTCAGCATCGGCTGCGGAGATGGTTTATCTTCTTCTCGGAATCATGGGTGCCGAAATTACCCCTGAAATCGCATCTTGTCTGTTCACGGGTGTTTCAACCGATACGGGTTGCTTCCGTTTTTCAAACACGACGGTGAGAACCTTTGAAATTGCGGCACAGCTTGCAAAGCATGGCGCAGATACCTATAACATCATTCAGGTTTTCTTTGAAACAAAAACCAAAACCTATGCGGCGCTTGAACGCCTTGCGCTTGACAGCATGAGATTTTATTTCTCCGATAAATGCGCACTTATATGTGTTACGCAGGATATGTTCAGAAAAGCGGGTTCGGATGAAAGCGAGGTTGACCGCCTTGCAAATCTTCCACGTCAGGTTGAGGGTGTGCTTGTAGGTGTTACCATGCGTGAACTCAAGGACGGCAATTTTAAGGCTTCCGTAAGAACTCACGGTGATATCGATGCTTCCGCTATCTGTAAAAGACTTGGCGGCGGCGGACATATGGGTGCTGCGGGATGCACACTTTGCGGTCCCAAACAGACTGCAATCAACAGTCTTCTCAAAGAGGTTCAGGCAGAAATTGATGCATTTATTATCAACTGAATCATATAATGTATATAATTATAGTGCCTCCGGTTTTTATCGGAGGTACTTTTTAAATTGTTGTTGACTTTTCCTCGGTAGCGTGCTAAACTGTTTCCGTGATTTCGGAGGTGGAATTATGACAGGTACTCTTGTTAACTGTGTTGCGGTTATAATCGGCGGACTTATCGGTCTGCTTCTTAAAAAAGGAATAAAAGAAACATATGCACAGGGGATCAACAAATCGCTCGGCATTGCCGTGCTGATTATTGGTCTTAACGGTGTCATTTCAAATATGTTTACCGTTGAAAACGGCAAGCTTAAAAGCAGCGGAGAGCTGCTGCTGATTGTTTTTATTGTTATCGGCACACTTATCGGTGAAATTTTGAAGCTTGATGACCGCTTTAATTTGTTTTGCAAAAAAATCGATTCGAAATTCAAGGACGGAGGTTTTGCCTCGGGATTTATCAACGGCACGATACTTTTCTGCGTGGGAGCAATGTCAATCATTGGCTCGCTCAATGACGGACTTACGGGTGACAGCTCGGTGCTTTTTGTTAAAAGTGCACTCGATTTTGTCAATGCAGTTATTTTCGGTGCTACTCTCGGCTTCGGAGTGATTTTTGTCTGCATCCCCATGCTCATTTATCAGGGCGGAATCAGTCTGCTTGCAGGGTCGCTTAGCGGAATACTGCAAGGAGAATTGCTCACTCAAATCTGCATGGTCGGTTATGCAATAATTGTTGCCATAGGTTTTAACTTTTTTCTCGAGAAAAAATTCAAAACGCTCAATATGGTGCCTGCAATATTGCTTCCTGTTGTATACCATTATATTCTCGTCTTGGTTGAATATCTCAAATAAGAAAATACTGAAAATTAATATTTACCCGAAAAAAGTGTTGATTTTTTCATAGAAGTATGTTAAAATCACCGATATGGACATGGAATTTGTAATTTTTTGCAAGATGCCGTTCCAAATTATACAAATTGTATATTTTAATGTGAATTTTAAATCGGCGGAGGACAGAAAACATGAGAATCAGAAAGCAGTCACTTGGTGACAGAAACATTGTCGGAGCAAAAATCGAAGCAAGACGCAAGGAAATCAACATGAAGCAGAAGGACCTTCTTACTCAGCTTCAGATTAAAGGTATCGACCTCAACGCTTCGGGTCTTTCAAAGCTTGAAGGTCAGCTCAGATATGTTACCGATTTTGAACTCAAGGCTCTTTCGGAAGTTCTTGATATGAGTGTTAATGAGCTTCTCGGCATTGACGAATAATAACTACTACTTACCCTCTTATATACAACTCCTCATGAAGCCGTGTCCGAAAGGATGCGGCTTCACCCTTTTTTGACACAAAAAATCCGTTGACAAAAGACGGAATATAATGTAAAATTTTATTATTATAATTTTGGAGGTAATTACAATGGTTTTAGCTGCTGTCGGCAAAAACGGCACAGGCAAGGATTTCTTCCTTGAATATGTTGCAAAAACTTACGACTTCCCCATGATTTCAATCGGTGACGTTGTAAGAGAACTCGCTGCAAAGGATGGTCTTGAGCTCACCCGTGACAATCTTCATGCTACATCAAAGAAGTATATGTCCGAAAACGGTCAGACCTTCTTCCCTGAGATGATTGTCAAGAAGATTAAGGAATCCGATGCTCCCAACTTCCTTGTTTCGGGCATCCGTCCTCCCTCGGACATCGAGGTTTTCAAAAAGGCATTCGGCGACAAGTTTGTACTTGTTGACGTTGTTATCAGCGATGACGAGGTTCGTTATCAGAGAATGCTTGCAAGAGGTTCGGAAAGAGACGGTAAGAGCGTTGAAAAGCTTCGTGAGAACGATATTCACGAAGAAGAAATTTTCCACACCAGCGAAAGCGAAAAAATGGCTGACTATATCATGAAGAATGACGGTACTGTCGATGATTTCTACGCAGGCGTTAAGGATTTCTACGATAACTATCTCAAAGCAAAGCTTGATTAATAAAAATTATGCCCTCGGCTTTTCGCCGAGGGCATTTTGCTGTTTTATCAGATTATTTCAAAGATACGGTTAACACCCTGATTTGCGGTTTTGAGGATAACATTAAAGATGCTTTCAACCTTTGAGGGTGAATCGTCCTCAAGAACACCTGCGTTGATGAGTGCAACCTTGAGTGCGTTTTCTGCTGCAAGCCATTTTTCGGTGCTGATAATTGTTTCGTCAAGCTGTGCATTGATTTCTGCGATTGCAGCTTCAACTGCTGCTTTTTCATCTGCGGAAACCTTTGATTTGTCTGCTTCTTCCCATGTTTTGATATAAAGCTTTGCGGTGTTTATGAGTCTGTGTTCATTGAACTGAGGATATTCAACGGGGTTTGAATATACATCGTGCATATTGTTATCAGTCATTGCACGGATTGCAAGCTTGAGAACAACATCGTTGTTGGGAAGCTGTTCGTGTGCCTGACCCTTGAAATACCATGTTGTGCAGGGGAGAAGACCTGTTGTTGCGTCAACAACACCGTCGGGTGAAAGATGGTTATGGTCGGGATTGCTGCAGTAGGTGCCTTTAGCCTTATAGCCTTCGCCGAGAGTTGTGCCTAAATCCGCAAAGGTTGCGCCCATAGTGGGAGAAGCGGCGTGGATAATCTTGTCAGCATTTGTTGTTTTGTAATCCTTGCAGAGAGCAACAAGGGGATAATCGTAGCAGCAAACATTCATAACCTCTGCGCCCTTTGACTGAAGTGTTCTGAGGTTCTTTTCAAAGTTTGCTCTTGACTTCATGAAGCGGTCAACTTTTTCAAGAATTACCGAATATTCGGGGTCGGTGAGCCATTTAGCTCTTGCTTCGGGATAGTATGCGGTGGGGCAGAGTGCCCACATGATTGTTGTTCTGCGAAGTCCGACGTCTGCAACACCCTCTGCAAGACCGCCGAGTGCCGATTTGAGAACGTCATCGGGAAGTATGCGGAGAACCATGTTAAGGAAATATGCGAGCGGTGTGTCGCCCATGAGGCTTACGAGAAGCTCTTCATAAAGAACGTTGTCATCATAGAAAACGCTCAGATTATTTGTGAGAAGGTCGCCGATGATGTTTGAACCGTCGATTGCAGGAGCAATGAAAACAACCTTATCGATAACATCAAGATCTTCGGGATATGTGTTAAAATGATGAACGGCGATTGTTCCGCCGAGGCTGATATAGCAGATTTTAACCTTATCCGAGCCTGTCTGGGGCATAACAACGTTACGGATATAGTTATGGAGCTTGTCGGTTTCATAGATAACATCGCCGAATGAGTCATAACCGAAATAATAGAGCTTGTCTTCGCCGATAATTTCACCGAGTTCCTGAACGGGAAGGAAGCCGTAATATGCTTCCTTGACGGCGGGGTCAAGCTCGCTCATGGGACATTCGTAGCAGGGAACCTCAACCTCGGTGAGATAGTTGCCCTTGTTATCCTTATGGAGAACATAAAGAGCGTTGTATGCGCCCTGCCTCATGGCATCTGTAAGACCGCAGTCTCTTCTTGTGACGATTGAAAGAAGAAGCTCGGGAAGTGCTTCTTTAACAAGTGCCATTATATCAATTTCAAGAGGCCACCCTGTTACATAGCCGTTGTCGTCGGGTATTCTTTTGCCGTTTTCATCGAGCATGTATGTATCATTCTGACTCATTCCGTGAACAAGAATAACGGGGGTTTCGGTATCAAAATCTTCAACGTGTACCGAAGTTGTTTCGGGAGCTGTTTCCGCATATGCCGCAACGGAAAAAGCAGAAAGTACCATTGCAGCAACAAGAACTGCACTGATTAATCTTTTGATTTTCATTTTAAGCACCTCTTAAGTAATTTTGATTAACAAAATTTTAACATTTTATATTATTAATTACAATTAGATTATCATACAAGGATTTATATTTATTTTTGGTTAAAAACACCAATAGATGTTACAATTGCAACACAAGACGGCTTGATTTTCCGCAATTTGACATTATTTTTTTGTTGTGATATATTATTAAAAGCTTGAAGAAGAGGTGTTACCATGGCAATATATAAAAATAAAATCGATTTGCATATGCATACTCAAAGCTCATTTGACGGACATTATTCCGCTTCGGAAATGTGTGCTTCGGCGGTAGAAAACGGTCTTTCCGTTATTTCCTTTACCGACCACTTCGACGTTGATTTTTTTGAAAGACATAATCTTGATTCCCGTCAGAAAACAAGCTATGAGGATATAGTTTATGCCCGTGAAGCTTTTGCGGATAAAATCACGGTTATGAGAGGCATAGAAATGGGTCAGCCGACCTACGACATCCCTCTTACCGAGAAATCACTTGCAAGATATGAGTATGATTTTGTTATCGGTTCAATTCATAATCTGCGTGAAATGCCCGACTTCGGCGACCTTGATTACATAAGCATGACCGAAGATGAAATATATACTCTTCTTGGTAAGTATTTTGAAGAAGAGCTTATTCTTGCAAAGTGGAACGGTTTTGATACCTTTGCGCATCTTACATATCCCATGAGATATATTGTTCAGGCAGGAAGAAAAGAAATAGAGCTTAGCCGTTACGATGATATTACCGATGAGATTTTCAGAACCCTTATCGCAAACGGCAAGGCTCTTGAAATCAACACAAGCGGACTTCGTCAGCCTATCGGCAAAACAATGCCGACGGAGAATTATGTCCGCCGTTTCAAGGAGCTCGGCGGTGAATTCCTTACTCTCGGTTCGGATGCTCATTTTACGGAGCATGTAGGAGCAGGGATAGATAACGGCTATGAAATTGCCGAAAACTGCGGATTTGAATATGTTACATATTTTAAGAACCGCAAACCCGTTCAGGTTAAAATCGAAAAATAAAACAGAGGTGAAAAACTATGGCAAGAATTACAGCGTTTTTTATGGCAATTATGACATGGTTCAGCGTAATATTCTTTCCTGCAGAGCCCGTTGAGGGAAAATTCGAAAAAACCTCCGAAAGAGTGCAGACCGAATTTGACGAAGGAGAATTTGCTATGGGTGAATATGACCTTGTTGTTGCTATCGATGGCGACGATAACAATATCGGAACGCCTGACTCTCCACTTAAAACATTTGAAAAAGCAAAGGAACTTCTCAGAAGCAATACTTCGGACACGCCTGCTACGGTGTGGTTCAGAGAAGGCACATATGAGATAAAAGATACCGTTGAATTCACGGCAGATGACAAAGACGGTGTTCTCTACCGTTCATATCCCGGTGAAAAGGTTGTTTTCTCGGGTGCAAAGGAAATCGGCGGAAGCTGGAGCGAAACAACAATCAACGGTGTAAATGCATTTGTAACCGATATGCCCGTTGAAAGTGAGGATGATTATTTCCGTTCACTTTTCAAAGACGGCAAGAGACTTGCACGCTCAAACTATCCTAAAACAGGTGTTTTCAAGGTTTCGGGAGAACCTCTTGCCGACGAGGCAATTCCCGGGTCACATGCTCCCGATTTTTTTACCCACGCACTGGCTTTCTACGCTGACAAAAATGATGTTCTTGATTTTAAAAACCCCTGTGATGTTGATGTAAGAATCATGCATTTCTGGCGTGATGACCTTCTGCCGGTACATTCCGTCAATACGGAAACAGGCAGAATTCAGATAACCAAGCCTTCGGCAATGAGAATAAGAGTTGAAGACAATTATATTTTTGAAAATGTAAAGGAAGCTCTTTCTCTTCCCGGCGAATGGTATCTCGACAGAAGTGAAGAAAAGCTTTATTACATTCCTCAGGCCGGCGACACGCTTGAAAACACCGTGCTTTATGCAGGGATTAACGAACAGCTGATTACTTTAAACGGTGCATCTGACATTTCTTTCCAAGGCATCAACTTTGAAAATACAGACTGGAATCATGTAGACGGAACTCATACCGGCAAGGCTTTTGCTCCCTCACATCCTTTGTATAATACTATTGAATACGGAGCAGATCATCCGCAGGCGGCGTTTGAGGTGCCGGCAGCAATTTATGTTTATTCATCATCAAATATCAACTTTACCGATTGCCGATTTGAAAATATATCCTATACCGCCGTCAAGTTTGACAAGGCATCGGAAAACTGCAATGTGACAAGCTGTATGTTCAATGAAATCGGTGCAAATGCTGTTTTTATTCATGGAGATTTTGTTGTTCCGGCAACAACGAAAAATATCAATGTCAGAGATTGTCATATAAATAAATACGGCAGAATTTTCAACAATGCCATCGGTATCCTTCTTACCCATGCCATCGACTGCGACCTCACAAACAACGAAATCCATGATGGCTGGTATACGGGAATTTCCGTCGGCTGGAACTGGGGTTATTCGGATAACTCAACCAATAACATAAATATCAGCAACAACCTTATTTATGATATCGGCAACGGCTGGCTTTCGGATATGGGTGCAATTTATACGCTCGGAATTCAGCCTGATACGGTTATCAGAGGCAACGTGATTTATAATGTCGGCTGTGATGAAGGAAGATACGGCTACGGCGGATGGGGTGTCTATCTCGATGAGGGCTCAAGCGGAATTCTTGTTGAAAACAACCTTGTCTATGACTGCTCCTCGGAAACCTTCCATCAGCACTATGGCAGGGATAATGTCGTGCGAAACAATATCTTTGCTTTCGGCGGCGAGGGTGCATTTTTGATTACCAGAAAAGAAGACCACAATTCTCTCACGCTTACCAACAATATTCTGGTTGTTGACGATGCCTTGATTCATCCTTTTAATCCCCCAAAAGACCAGTTTATCGATAACGGCAATCTTTATTGGGATTATACCAACGGCGGCAATGTTTATTCGGGCGATTCAATGAGTGCTTTCGAAAGAAAATCGCTTGTTATAATGACCGCCAAGGGATATTATAATAATGCTGTTTTTGCCGACCCGATTTTCAAGGATGCGGCAAACCGAGATTTCACCCTTGCGGAAAACAGTCCCGCACTTGAAACCGGCTTCAAACCGTTCGAATATAATGCGGGAACATTAACAAAGTTTTAATTTTTATCGAGGCTTATCTTGCGGTAAGCCTCTTTTTTTGTAACCAAATCTCTGTTTTTAAAATATACTGAAATATTGAATGGAGGTTTTGCTTATGGACAGAAGAGAAATGGAAAGGCTTATGGATAAATATAAGGCTGAAATGATAGAATTCAGCAGAAGAAATGCACTTTCGGACAATTCGCCGTCAAATAACGATGAAAAAGTCAAAGAAATGAATGATGCGATAGAGGATAACGGCACTTTTGAAAGGGACAGAAGCGACCCGCTGCCGCTTGATGAACAGCCCCGTGAAAAAAATCAGATTGTTCTTCCTGCGCAGTCATCGTCTGTTTCCGAAGAACCTGTGCAGAGTGATATATCAACCGTTGATGTTGCGGAAAATCTTCGCAGAGCGTGTGCTTCGGTAAATGAAAATTCAAGTTCCGAGCAAAGGCAGAGATGCAGGGATATCAATGATTTTCTTACGGCAAACGCAGAAAAGGGCTCGCTGAAAATACAGGCGTTTGCATCCGACCAGAGCTTCGGTATAGGAAGTGCAAGGGTTATGGTTTTTGTTGAATTGCCGAGCGGAAACGTTGCTGTGTTTGACGGTCTTACCGATGTTGACGGCATAACGCAGCCCGTTATTCTCCCCGCGCCGCCGAGGTCTCTTTCGCAGTCTCCCGGTGCAAGCGGAGCAAGACTGCCCTATGCCGTTTACTCGATTTATGTTGAGCATCCTGATTTTGTGCGCGAGGTTTTCACGAATGTGCCCGTTTTCTCAGGCGTGGAATCCATTCAGCCTGTCAGGATGCTTGCAAAGGCGGAGGGTCTTGAAGAACCCGAACCGATAGCGGTTGACGAAAGCGGATTTACTGCTTTACAAAGGACGGGTGAATGATATGGCTGTAACACCTGTAATTCCCGACTTTATAACCGTTCATCTCGGACCGCCCAATTCCAATGCGAGAAACGTTACTGTTCCGTTTGCGGATTATATAAAGAACGTTGCGTCGAGTGAGATTTATCCGTCATGGCCCGAGAACGCCATAAGAGCAAACGTATATGCTCAGGTTTCCTTTGCCCTCAACAGAATTTTCACCGAATATTACCGAAGCAGAGGGTATAATTTTGATATAACAAATTCCACCGCATATGACCAGGCTTATGTTGACGGCAGAGATATATTTTCAAATGTTTCAAGAATAGTTGATGAGCTTTTTAATGATTATGTAACAAAAGGGAATCAGATTCAGCCGTATTTTACCGAATACTGTGACGGGAGAAGCGTAACGTGCCGCGGACTTTCGCAGTGGGGAACGGTAACTCTTGCAAATCAGGGAAGAACTCCGTATCAGATTTTGCAGAATTACTACGGCAGAGATGTAAATATTGTCAGAAATGCACCTGTAAAAAATGTCGGCGAGTCTTATCCGGGAACTCTTCTTCGCCTCGGCTCTTTCGGGGGCGAGGATATAAGAACTATTCAGCGTCAGCTTAACAGAATAAGAAGAAATTATCCCTCAATTCCCGCAATTCCCGATGCTAACGGATTTTTTGATGCGGCAACCCGTGCGGCGGTTATTCAGTTTCAGAGGATATTCAACCTCACTCCCGACGGAATAGTTGGCAAGGCGACATGGTACAAAATCAAGCAGATTTACAATGCCGTCAAAAAATTATCCGAGCTTTATTCTGAGGGAATAACCATCAGCGAGGTTGAACGTATATTCAGCGAAACGCTCAGACGGGGCAGCAGAGGCAACGATGTGAGAGCAATTCAGTATTTTCTCAATTTCCTCGGTTTTTTCAATGACAGACTTCCTCAGATTAAGGTTGACGGAATTTTCGGTGCCGCAACGGAAAATGCAGTCCGTCAGTTCCAGAGTCAGTACGGTCTGACTGTTGACGGAATCGTCGGCAGAGGAACATGGAACGCAATTGTCGATGCATATTACAGTACCCTCAATTCACTTCCCGATGAATACCGCTCATATTCCTCTCTGCTTTATCCCGGCTATACTCTTACAACTGGCACAAGCGGAAATGTTGTTACGCAAGTACAGACCTTTTTGCGTACCATTGCACAAAACAACAAGGCTGTGCCGCTGATTACGGTTGACGGAGTTTTCGGACCTGCAACAAGGTCTGCGGTAATTGCCGTTCAGAAGCTTTCGGGTATTCCGCAGAACGGAGTGGTCGGACCTCTTACATGGAACGCAATAGTCAATCTCTATAATGAATACAGATAACTAATCTGATAATAATAATCCCGTAAATGTTTTCGGGAGGGTTTAAAATAGAAAAGAAATTTTCGCAGGACTATGTGAGCAATGTTTCCATGCTTGACAGCGAGCTTCGACTTAAGGACAGCTTTGACCTTGTGGGAAGAGACCTGAAAATCAACAAACACAACGCAAAGCTCTATTTTGTTGACGGTTTTTGCAAGGATGAAATCATGGTTAAAATCATGTCGTATTTTCTTAAAGCGGAGGAAAAGGATTTTAAAATTCTTAAAACCGCAAGAGAATTTGCCGACAAATATGTTCCCTATGTTGAAACCGACGTTACAGGAAGTGTAACAAGCTTTGTAAAATCTGTGCTTTCGGGCGGTATCGGAATGATTGTTGAGGGGTATTCCGATGCAATAATCATCGATGCGAGAACCTATCCTGTGCGTTCCGTAGGTGAACCCGATAATGACAGAGTTCTCAGAGGACCTCACGACGGCTTTGTTGAAACGCTTGTTTTCAACACCGCACTTCTCCGCCGAAGAATAAGAGATACTGCACTTACAACGGAAATCCACTCCGTCGGCAAGGTGTCGCAGACCGATGTTGTTATCTGTTATATGAAAGGCAAGGTCAACGAAAAAATGCTTGATGCCCTTCGGAAAAAGCTTGATTCCGTAAATATCAATTCTCTGACCATGGGTCAGCAGAGTCTTATCGACTGCCTCGTTCCGAAGCAATGGTTCAATCCGTTTCCGAAGGTGCGGTACACGGAACGACCCGATTCGGCGGCGGCGAGTATCCTTGAGGGAAGCATGGTGTTGATGATTGATAATTCACCTGCCGCAATGATTATTCCCACGGGCATTTTTGATTTCCTTCAGGATACCAACGATTACTATATGTCGCCCGTCATAGGCTCATATATGAGAATAATCCGAATGGCGATTTTTGCAATGACAATGCTTCTTGTTCCCGTGTGGCTGCTTTTTGTTCAGAATCCCGATTTTATTCCCGATTGGCTGTCGTTCATAAGAATAGAAGAACCGAACACCGTGCCGATAGTTGCACAGCTTTTTATTGTCGAGATTGTTATTGATGCAATGAGGCTTGCTTCCATCAACACACCGCAGTCACTGAGCAGTTCGTTCGGCGTTATCGGTGCGCTTGTTCTTGGCGAATTTGCGGTTTCCGCAGGTTGGTTTGTATCTGAGATTGTGCTTTATATGGCTTTTGTTGCACTCACGAATTTTACACAGCCAAGCTATGAACTCGGCTATGCTTTCAAGCTTTTCAGAATGATGCTTATCGGACTTATCGCTCTTTTCAATCTGTGGGGCTTTATTGCGGGAATTGTTCTGATAATTGTTGAAATTGCAACAACAAAAACAGTTACGGGACAGAGCTATCTCTATCCGCTTATTCCGTTTAACGGCAGGGCACTTATAAGTTTACTGCTGAGGAAACCGTTGAGTAACAAAAATAATTAAAAAGGTCTGTCTCGTAATGAGACAGACCTTTTTTGGCACCCCCTGCGGGAATCGAACCCACAACTAATCCTTAGGAGATACCAAGGGAAACACAAACGGCATCCCTTACAATACCTAAAAATCCCCTGCTTTCAGGGGATTTTTAATATTAATGTGTTATCTTGTGTTACGCCGTTGCCGCTGATTTTATGCTGTCTTTGCTTGTTCGATTAGCAAGCAATTAGCAAAACCGATGATTTTAGGGTGGCGGTAATAGGTGTAATTTGTATATTCAAATAATCTCTTGTGTTAAAGTGTTTTACAGCAACTCTTGTATTGTGTTGCTAAATTTGAATGTTTCTGCTATAATTAATACGTTAAAAATAAACTGAAGAAAAAGCAAAACGAAAGTGTCTAAATCTGAAACTGTAAATCTAATTAAAAAATAACCTTTTGTAAAATAAATAGAGGAGAGAAAAGGATGTCAGTTAATAAGAAAAGTTTCCCATATAAAGGAAGCGCGATATATTATTTCGTTAAAAATATAGAGTGGAAAGAAGTTTGTGGTAAAGAAATGGCAAGCGGCTTTATGGTAATATGCGATGAAAACGATGCTCAAAATGATTTTTTTGCTATCTATGACGAAAAGAATAAGGTAATGCATGCCATGCCAGATGATGCAAAAAGATGGTATGAAGAATATTTAAACGAAAAAGATTGAAAGGAATAAAAATCAATGGCGCTTATAAAATGTCCAGAATGCGGAGATCAAATATCTGACAAATCATCTGCATGTATTCATTGTGGATATCCATTGTACTTATTGAATAATGAAAAGCCAAGTGAAACTTCTGTTGAAAATCAAGATGTCACAGAAGTAAAGGTGGATCTAAAAGAATATTCTATTAAAATATCAAACTGTAATGGCAGTAATGCTAAAGTTATAATTACACTAAAAAATAAATTTCAGTATAGCCTTAATGATGCTAAAACTGCAACAATGAATTTACCTCTTACAGTTACTCTCAAAGAGAATATTACTGAAATAAGAAAGTTGGCACAAGAATTCACCGATGCCGGAATTGATTATGAGATTTTTGAAGGTGAGAAAAAACTTTCGTTCAACTTGATAACTAAGGACAAGGCAACAAAGACTTCCCATGTTTCGCATTCAAATATCTCAGATTCGATATTTAAAAGATGTCCTTCGTGTGGAAAAATCACAAACCAACGTGATGCGTTTTACTGTTCTGTGTGCAATATCCGTTTAGAAAAAATTTCCGAGGATGAGGCAACGGTGAAACCAGTATACGATTCCAAAAAGCAAGAGTATCGTATACAAACTCCGGATAATTCTACTCAAAATGAAAATGTTCCTAAGTGTCCAACTTGTAAAAGTACCGACATAAAGAAAATATCAGTAATGTCAAAGGCAGGGACAGCTCTGCTATGGGGTGTTTTTTCAATAGGAAAAGTAAGCAAACAATGGCATTGTAATAATTGTGGTAGCGAATGGTAAAAGTCTATGGATAGAACATACGCCTGTGCAAATTAGCAGATTCTTGTTAAAAATCCGATTAGCAGGCGATTAGCAAAACGGTGATTTTCTGCTAAATTCTTGCTAATCGGGATATGGTAAAAGTACGAACTTGTTTTGGCGTCCACAAAACAAGAAAACTCACTCAAAAAATGAGTGGGTCAAGATAAGTAAAAGCCCCGAAAACGTAATGTTTTCGGGGCTTTTTGGCGCGCTTGCCCGGATTCGAACCGGGGGCGTTCCGCTTAGGAGGCGGACCCTCTATCCTGCTGAGGTACAAGCGCATATACGATACAGTTCAAACATATTATTATTTGCCTTTTTGCAAAGGCGAGCGTTAAAACACCCACTTAGGAGGGACTTATTATATCCATTTAACTAAGGAGGCATATACATATTTACTTTTAAACGTCTTCGTACCGCAAAAAGAATGATACTATATTTTTTAACTTTTGTCAATGAATTAATTTCATGTAAAATATCATAAAAAATAAAGCCGACAGTTTTTTGCTGCCGGCAATTTTTATATCTCTTTTTCTGATCTTACTTTTTTAATCCATTTGCCGCTATTGAGCCTGATTACACACCAGACAGCTTTAAGTACCTGGTCGAATTTAAGGAAGAAATATACCCAGAATGCAGGGAAACCGAAAACCAGACCTGCCAAAGCGCCTAAAGGTAGGGAAGCTACCCAAAGGAAGATATTATCGGCAAGCATTAATACTTTAGTATCACCGCCGCCGCGAAGCACGCCCTTGGTCATGATACTGTTGGTTGCCTGAAATACCATAATTATACTTATAGAGAGCATAAGCTCCCTTGCAATA
>JAZSDF010000128.1:0-38452 GCA_045531035.1 Acutalibacteraceae bacterium
GCAATTGACGAGGTTCTCGGAAAGCTTATTCATAACTGCCCCTCGATGTGGGCTCTCGTTCCGAGCGGAGCATATCCCGAAATGAGCAAAAAGCTTATTTCCGATGCGGAACATGCTGTTCTTAAGGAAAAGACCGACAGATACTACAACATTCAGAAAAATGCGGGAGCAACTCTCAAAAAGCTCAGCGACGAGGGTATGGACATCTTCGTTATCAGCGGATATAATCTTGAACTCCCTGCGGCAGTCGGTCACTACAAACTCAGCAGCGACAACATCATTCAGTCCTCATCGACCTCAATCGGCGGAACCTTTGCCGATGTCGGTTCCGTTCTCGGCAAGAAATATAAGCCCGCAATCGACGAAACCTACATCAGCCCCGACGGAATTGTTGATGCAGGCACCTGCGCACTTCCCGACAACACATGGTTCGTTAAAAATCAGAGCCATCTCACTCTTCAGGCAAGCGTTAACGATATCATCGGAATGTGTGTTGAGCTTGTGACAAACGATGAAATCACCGATGCAAGAGTAAACAACGGCGGATATCCTCAGTTCCTTGAATACAGAAATCTCAAGACAATCGAGGATATGATAAGAAGATACGAGGAAGCTGACCTTGATGCTCTCGATGCCGACAAGCGTGAGGCTGTTGACGCAGGCTACGAAAAGGCTCTTGACCTTCTCGAAGATAAGTCATGGACCGCAGAGGAAACACTCGAGGTTGAAGAAGAATTTTACAAGGCAATGTCAAAGGCGGAGCTTCTCTCCGACAGCGCAGACAAGCCCTTTGTCAAATATCAGCTCATGCCCGCACTTACCGAAATAACCAAGGCATGGTCATATATTTTCAAGGTTCTTCTCGGCGGCTTCGATATCTGGCTTCTTCCCTGCAGTATTCTTTAATTTAATCATTTCCGAGGCTGTCTTTATGTAAGACAGCCTCATTTATTATTCATTATTCACAAAATTGTCAGCACCCCTTTGTTAATTTTGTCAAGTAATAATCCTTGACAGACTGCGTTTTCTTCTGTATAATGTTGAACTGTTGTGTGCCATACACATCAGGAGGTTAAAATGAAGATTACACAGAAGATTACCGCAATACTCATGATATCGGCGATTATCGTAAGTGCCTTTTCATTCAGCGTTCTCGGTGCTTCTTCCGTTAAAGGAAGCGAAGTTGCAAAATTTGCCGCAGGATTTGAAGGCTGCGGATACAAATATTCATGCAAGGGTCCCGACAAATTCGACTGCTCGGGTCTTGTATATTACGTTCTCAAAAATTTCGGCATCACCTTCGGCCACAGCACCTCTGTTTATAATACTGTTGAAGAAGCTAAATCCTTCGGCAAGGTTATCAAGGATATGAGCAAGGCAAAGGAAGGCGACATCGTTGTGTGGAACAGCCACACGGGTGTTTATCTCGGAAACGGCAAATGTGTTCATGCCATGAACGAGAAAAAGGGCGTTATCATCAGCAATGTTGAAGCTTTTATTGACAAAAACGGCGTTAAAAATCCGTCGCATTTCTTTATCAGACCCTTTGAATATGCCGAGGAAACAGTTGAGGAAAAGCCTGTTGCAAAAGCAGTAACTCAGAGCAAAGAGCCTGCAGAGGAAAAGCTCACCTTCAGCGATAAAATCGGGCTTATGTTTGACAGAATTGCAGATTTCATCAAATCCCCGTTTGAGCCCGTTGTCAACGCAATCAAAAAATAATGAAAATCGGTTTGTACGTTATCGTTATCGTGCAAGCCGGTTTTTTATTTAAATTATGTAATAAAATCTTAAATAGTACTTGTAATTTTTATTTAATATTATTATAATAATAGAGTAAAATAGGGTAATAGTGTATAGTTATGTCTTTTTTACACTTTTGTCACAGTTTCTTAATTATTTCCTATTATTATCAAAATGATGCATTGCATCTCAAACCGGGAGGAAAAAATGAGCAAGAAATACGTTATTTCCTACGACATAGGAACAACCGGCGTCAAATCCTGTCTTTTTGAAATCGACAAGGAAATCACCCTTATCAGCGCAGCCATGGAGGGCTATAAGCTTTACATCATGCCCGACGGCGGTGCAGAGCAGGACCCCGACGAATGGTGGGCAGCTATTTGTTCAACCACAAAAACTATCTTTGATAACTGCGATATCAAGCCCGAGCAGGTTGAGGGCATTTCATTCTGCTCACAGATGCAGGGTCTTGTACTCGTTGATAAAAAAGGCAAGCCCGTCCACAGAGCCTTCAGCTACATGGACCAGCGTGCAAGAAAGCAGATTAAGGAAGGCATGGCAAACGGAATTCAGATTGCGGGTGCAAACGTCTTCAAGCTCATTCCCTCAATCCTCATCACGGGCGCCGTTTCCGCAAGCGTCAAAGACCCCGTATGGAAATATAACTGGGTCAAGGAAAACGAGCCCGAAAACTTCAAGAGAGTTTACAAGTGGCTTGACGTCAAGGAATACATAATCTGCCGCATGACAGATAAGTTTGTTATGACACCCGACTCCGCTTTCGGAACTCTTCTTTATGATATCCGCAAGGGTAAGGAGGGCTTCAGCAAAACAATCTGCAAGCTCCTCGGAGTTAACCCCGACCATATGCCCGAGCTTATTGAATGTACAGACAAGGCAGGCGGTCTGACCGCAAAGGCAGCTGCAGAGCTCGGTCTTAAGGAAGGCACGGCAGTATTCGGAGGCGGCGGAGATGCTTCGCTCATCGGCGTTGGTGCAGGCAGCGTTGAGCTTGGCGAAACCCATGTTTACAACGGAACCTCCGGTTGGGTTTCAACCGTTGTTGACAAGAGCGTTGTTGATGCCTCGGCAATGATTGCCGCAATCGTCGGTGCACAGAAGGACCGCTTTAATTACTTCGCAGAGCTTGAAACCGCAGGCAAGTGCCTCGAATGGGTTAAAGACCACCTCGCACTTGACGAAATCGGAATTTTCCTCAACAAAACCGACGTTGCCGAATCCGAGGAAACGGTTTACACAAGCCTTTACGACTATCTATCAAAGGTTGTCAACGAAATCCCCGCAGGCAGTCAGGGAGTTATCTTCACTCCGTGGCTTCACGGCAACCGCTGTCCGTTTGAGGACCCCAACTCAAGAGGAATGTTCTTCAACATCAGCCTCGATGTTGGAAAAACAGAGCTTATCCGTTCGGTTCTCGAGGGCGTATGCATGCACATGAGATGGTTCCTTGAAACTCAGGATAAGAAAATCAGAACTTCGGAAACAATCCGTTTCGTCGGCGGCGGCGCACTCAGCGACGTTACCTGCCAGATTCTTGCAGATGTTACGGGCAGAACCGTTGAAACCGTTGACTCACCCCAGAATGTCGGTGCTGTCGGTGCGGCGGTTGTCATGGCTGTCGGTCTCGGAGTTCTCGATGATATCTCTCAGGCAAAGAAGCTCATTCCCGCAAAGAAAACCTTTAAACCCAATCCCGCAAACAAAGAGGTTTATGACCGCAACTATGCTGTTTATAAAACTCTTTATAAAAATAATAAAGAAGCTTTCAAGGCTCTTAACAGCTGAGAAATTTTCTCACGAAAGGACATATTACCATGAAAAAATATTTTGCTCTCATTATTTCGCTCATCGTAATTCTTACCTGCTTCACCGCTTGCAAGCCCAAAGTCAAGAACGGTATGATTGTTGAAAACGGCGTGGGAGAACAGCTCGCAGTTGTAACCTCTCCCGAGGGCGGTATCGTAAGAGACAATGCCGGAAACCTTGTTGTTCTCGTTACTGACCAAAACGGCAAAAATGTTAAGGACGAAAACGGCGAATATAAGACAAACGCCGTCGCTATGGAGCACGCACTCGTTATCGGCAGAAGAGTTGAAACCGAAACCTACTCGGTTGAAATTCCTGACGGCTGGTCAAATGCAAAAACTCTCAACGACCTTTCAATCACAAAGGACGGCACCGATGAGTCACTTGTTATCACAAAGAAAAGCGGTTCGGTTTCAAGTGAAGCCGCAAAAATCTCTCCCATTTTTGAAAACGCCAAAAAGATGTTTTCCGGTGTTATAAGCGAAAACACAACAGTTCAGATTACTGACGACCTCTCCGCAAGCTACATGTCGATTTACATTCCTGCGGTTAAGACAGATGATGCAGGCAACCCCGTTCCCGGATATGTCGGTTATTTCTTCTTCGAAAAAGCAGGCAACACCTACAGCTGCAAAATCGAAGGCAGACGCAACATCACCGAAAATCTCGATGAATTCACAGACATTCTTGCAACAATTAACTTCCGTTGATAATTTGTAAAATGATTTGGCATTGCCATGAATTGACGAATAACCGTCATGATTTCTCGCTTCGCTCCATGATTTGAATTATTTCATAATTCATTAATGCACGAAGTGCAAATCATGCAATCTTAATTGCAATTCATGATGCAATCAATTCATGCCGCAAGGCAATTCATTATTGAAGATTAAGGAGATAAATACAATGCTTTTTACTCAGGATATCGGTATAGATTTAGGTACCGCAAACACCCTTGTATTCCTTAAGGGCAAGGGAATCGTAATTCGTGAACCCTCCGTTGTTGCCGTTGACCAGAAGAGCAACCCTCCCAGAGTTGTTGCCGTCGGTATGGAAGCAAAGGAAATGATAGGCAGAACTCCCGGTTCAATCACGGCTGTCCGTCCCCTTAAGGACGGCGTTATTGCCGATTTCGAAATTACCGCAGAGATGATTGCCTCATTCATCAAGAGAACAACAAAAAGATCGCCTTTCACAAGAATCAGAGTTCTTATCTGCATCCCCTCGGGCGTTACCGAGGTCGAAAGAAAGGCTGTTTATGACGCCGCAAAGAGTGCGGGCGCAAAATATGTAAGCCTTATCGAAGAACCCATGGCAGCAGCTATCGGTGCAGGTCTTCCCGTCAGCGAAGCAACAGGCAGCATGGTTGTTGATATCGGCGGCGGTACTGCAGAGGTTGCCGTTATCTCACTCGGCGGCGTTGTTACCGCAAACTCCTGCCGCGTTGCAGGCGACAGCTTCGACGAAGCAATCATTTCTTACATCAAGAAAAAATATAACCTTCTTATCGGCGAAAGAACCGCAGAAGATATCAAAATCAAAATCGGTTCGGCTTATCCCTACGAGGGCGAAGGCACAATCAATATCAAGGGCAGAAACCTCATGGACGGTCTTCCCAAGAATGTTGACATCACAAGCGAGGAAATCCGTGAAGCTATGGCTGACACCGTTTCCCAGATTGTTGATGCCGTTAAGTCAACTCTCGAAAAGACTCCTCCCGAGCTTGCCGCAGATATAATCGACCACGGCATTATGCTCACCGGCGGCGGTGCTCTTCTCAGAGGTCTTGACAAGCTTATCTCTTCCGAAACAAAAATCCCCGTTCTCATTGCAGAAAATCCTCTCGACTGCGTTGCAGACGGCACAGGTCTTTGCCTTGAGAATAACACTCTCAATGTAACAGGCAATAAGAAATATATCTGATAATGATTTGGCGTTGCCACGAATTGACGAATAACCGTCATGATTTCTCGCTTCGCTCCATGATTTGAATTATTCCATAATTCATTAATGCACGGAGTGCAAATCATGCAATTTATTGCAATTCATCACATAAAGGAGAAAAACGATGATCCGCTTTCTGAAAAGCTCTGCTTTTAAAATATTTGCAATCGTAGCCGCAGCTCTGCTTGCAGGCTCGGTGTTTGCGCTTGCAGCAAGAAGCGGGTCTTCGCCGCTCACAAGTGTAACAAGCTTCGTTTTCGGTCCCGTTTCCCGTGCCGCATCGTTTGTTGCCTCGGAATTTTCAAATCTCCCCATATCTTTCCGTTCTTCTTCTGCGCTTGCAAAAGAAATCGAGGGTCTTGAAAAGGAGATTGACAGGCTCACCCGCCAGCTCGTTGATTATGAGCAGGCAAAGAGCAAAAATGCCTTCTATCAGGAGTTCCTTGAAATCAAAGAGGAGCACAATGACTATGTTTTTTCCGAAGCGGCAATTATCGGCAGAGATTCCGCAAATCATCTCGGTTCATTCACTCTAAATAAGGGTTCGACAAGCGACATCAGCGTCAACGACCCCGTTATATACGGTGAATACCTTGTGGGCATCGTTTCCTCCGTTACACCGACCCGTTGTACGGTCAGCACCATTCTCAATCCCGATGTAAACGTCAGTGCATATGAAGTGCGCACCCGTGACCTCGGCTTTGTGACCTCATCCGTTGCTCTTGCCGAAGAGGGTCACTGCCATATGCCCGGTCTCCCGACCTCTACAGCCATCACGGCGGGCGGAATTATTTGCACCTCGGGCGTGGGCGGAATTTATCCCCGTGACCTGATTATCGGCACTGTTGTTGATATCGTTGACGGAACGGTTGATATCTCCGCAAGTGCGGTTATCGAACCGGGCGTTGATTTCGGCGAAATCACCGATGTTTTCATCATCACAGACTTTGACGGACAGAACAGTAACTCATGACACTCGAAACACAGAAAAAAAACCTCATATTCCGAAGGATTAGCCTTGCTCTGATAATTCTGCTGGTATCCGTTCTGCAAAACACTCACGGATATTTTCCGCAGATTTTCGGCATCAGGGCTTTACTTCTTATACCCACGGTTGTCTGCATAGCTATGTATGAGCGTGATATATGGGGACTTATTTTCGGCATTTCTGCAGGTGCACTTTGGGACGTTTTCGCTTCAGGTGCAAGCTTCAACGCTCTTTTTCTCATGACGGCAGGCTTTCTGTGCGGTACGCTGATAAACACGATAATGCGTAACAACGTTGTCACCGCTTCGATTCTGACATTTATACTTTCCGCAATCTACAATATTTTCTATTGGCTTTTCAACTTTGTTTTTTCGGGATTCGATTCGTCGGTTTTTATGCTTGTTCGTTATTATCTGCCGAGCATTGCATACACAACGGTTTTCACTCCGATAATATTCATTGCAATCCGTGCCGTGGAAAAGAAATTCACGGAAGAATAACTGTAAGGAGGTAAGAAAAATGCATGTTAAAATAACGGGCACAAGGCGTGTCATATCCGTTTGTGTGCTTCTTGCCTTTTTTGCCTTCTTTATCTTTGACCTTGTTAAAATTCAGATAGTCGACGGTCCCGAATATGCTGCCGCAAGCAATGCCGTTTCCGAAAGAACAGCTGTTATCGCCGCCGCACGAGGCGAAATCGTTGACTGCAACGGCAAAGAGCTTGTTTATAACGACCAGGGCTATTCCATAATTTTTGACCACGCATATTTTCCCTCGGACCAATCCGAAAGAAATGTTATAATCGCAAACCTTATCCGTCTTTTTGAAAAGAATAATCTCGAATGGATTGACAATCTTCCGCTTGTTTTTGATGCAAACGGCAGTATTGTCTATAAAGAGGACAGCGAAAACCTCATCAAAGAGATGAAGAGCAAGGACATGCTCAATCTCAACGAATATGCAACGGCGCAGAACTGCTTCGATGCGCTCATTTCAAGATACAAGCTTGAACAGTATCCGCCCGAAGAAGCAAGAAAAATCGCTTCCGTATGCTACGAAATGAAGCGTCTGTTTTTCAGCATCGGATATCCTTATACCTTCGCTTCGGATGTTCCCGAATCGGTCATTTCATTCGTCAAGGAAAACAGCGGCACTTATCAGGGCGTTGATGTTCTTGTTGTGCCCGTAAGACAGTATGCAGACGGCACTCTTGCACCCCATGTTCTCGGAAGAACGGGTGCCATTGATGCCGATGAATATAAAAAACTCAAGGACAGCGGCTACAAAATTACCGATTTCATCGGAAAAAGCGGTATTGAAGCCGCAATGGAAGAATATCTCAAGGGAACCGACGGTGAAGAAACCATTTACTGGGACGGCGACGGCAACAAATCAAGCGCCGTGACCGTTCAGCCCGTTCAGGGCAACACCGTTGTGCTCACAATCGATGCGGGCGTTCAGAAGGTTGCTCAGGATTCTCTGCGTGAAACTCTTCTCGACTTTGCGGGAAGTGACAGAGGCAACATGGTTGATGATGCGGGTGCGGTTGTTGTTCTCAACTGCAAAACAGGTGCCATTCTTGCCTGCGCTTCCTATCCGACATATGATATTTCAACCTACAGCGAAAACGCAAAAGCTCTCAATGAGGATTCTTCTGCTCCGCTGTGGAACAGAGCACTCCTTTCAACCTATGCAACGGGCTCAACAATGAAACCCTCGGTTGCAATTGCCGCTCTCGAAGAGGGGCTTATCACCGAAGAAGATACAATTTACTGCTCGGGAATGTATACCTATCTCGACCAGCAATTCAAATGCGAGCAGACTCATAAAACCCGCCACGTCAATGTTGTCAATGCAATTGACGAATCATGCAACACGTTTTTCTATGAAACGGGAAAAAATCTCGGCATTGAAAAAATGAACGAGTACAGAACCCTTTTCGGTCTGGGTTCAAAAACGGGCTGTGAACTCGGCGAGGCTTCAGGTATTCTCGACAGCCCCGAATACCGTGCTTCTCTCGGACAGACCTGGCTTCCCGGCTTCACCGTTCAGTCGGCAATCGGTCAGGCGGGTAACCTTTTCACTCCCGTTCAGCTTGCAAACTACTGCGCCGTTATCGCAAACGGCGGCACAAGATACAAAACCCATTTTGTCAAGAGCATCAAGAGCTACGACTATTCGCAGACAATAGTTGAAACAAAGCCCGAAATACTTTCACAGATGGATATTTCCGACGCAACGCTTGACACCGTTCAGAGAGGTATGCTCGCTGTAGGTGCAAGGTCATCTTATTTCAAAAACAGTCCTGTTTCCATTGCCGCAAAAACAGGCACATCTCAGGAAATCCGTCAGCTCGGCGGTCATTCCGTTAAGGTCAACAACGGTTTCCTCATGGCATTTGCACCCTACGAAAATCCCGAAATCGCTATTGCGGTTGTCGGTGAAGGCTTCAGAGCAGGTTCAAGACTTTCTTCCGTTGTTGCCGATATAGTCGAATATTATTTCGGACAGAGCGACAGTATGCAGACCAATCAGCAGGAGAATGTATTAATTCCTTAAGGAGATAACAATAATGGCTGAAATTATAGTTATTGCTTCGGGTAAAGGCGGCTCGGGCAAATCGTCCTTCACGGCAGGTGTCGCAAGGGCGCTGGCAAAACTTGATAAAAAGGTGCTTGCGATAGACTGCGATATCGGTCTGCGCTCCCTTGACCTGCTTTTCGGTGTTTGTGAAAACGTTGTTTTTGACTGGGGCGACCTTCTGTGCGACAGATGCAGCTTTGAACAGGCACTTATAAAATCTGAAATCGACTTTCTTGCTGCACCCCGTAATTTCAGCGACGAATTCACCCCCGATGCAACCGCCGCACTTTTCAAGTCCTTCGCAAAGGACTATGACTACATACTTCTTGATTCTCCCGCAGGCATTGACAGGGGATTTCAGCTTGCCGCAAGCGGTGCCGACAGAGCGGTTGTTGTCACAACACCCGATAATATCTGTGTCAGAAGCTGTGCAAGAGCCTTTGACGAGCTTCGCAGACTCGGTATCGAAGATGCAAGACTTGTCATAAATATGTTTGAGGTCAAGCCCGTCTGCAAAAAAAAACTTCTCAACATCGACCAATGTATTGACGAAACGGGTGTTCAGCTTCTCGGAATTGTACCCAGAGATTTCAATGTCAGCTATTGCTCCGTTACGGGCGAAACTCCGGGCGAATTTTCTCCGTCAACCCTTGCGTATAAACGAATTGCAAAACGCATAACGGGTCAGCGTGTACCCCTTGTATGCGAGTGAGGTTAAACTATGGAAAACCGTACAATCGCCGCCATTGCAACTCCCAACGCACCCGGCGGTATCGGAATTGTCAGAATTTCGGGCGAAAACGCCGTTGAAATTGCTTCAAAAATATTCAGACCCGTCAGCGGTAAACCGCTTACCGACAGTAAGGGCTACTGCGCCCATTTCGGGGATGTTTATGATAATAACGAGAAAATTGACGAGGCGGTTTGCCTCGTTTTTCGTGCGCCCAGAAGCTATACGGGCGAAGACACTGCCGAGATTTCTTGTCACGGCGGTCTTTACATTACAAAGCGTGTGCTCCGTGCCGCACTCGATGCGGGTGCATTTCCCGCAGAGGCGGGGGAGTTCACAAAAAGAGCGTTTCTTAACGGAAAGCTTGACCTTGCCGCCGCCGAAAGCGTTATGTCGCTCATCGGTGCATCAGGCAAACAAGCCGCAACCGCAGCACTCAACACTCTTGACGGCAATTTAAGCCGTGAAATAAGAAAATGTGCAGACGATATAATCGGAATCTGCGCATCCCTTTCCGCATGGGTCGATTATCCCGACGAGGATATCGAAGATACCGATGCAGGGGATATGCTTCCGATTTTTGAAAAAACAAAATCCGCACTTGCCGATATTATCCGCCGTTACGACTGCGGACGAGCAGTTACCGACGGCATCGATGCCGTTATCGTCGGCAAACCCAATGTCGGTAAATCCACGCTTATGAATATGCTCACGGGCTTTGAACGCTCAATCGTCACCGATATCGCAGGCACAACCCGTGACGTTGTTGAAGAAAAAATAGTTCTCGGCGAGATTATAATGAGAGTTGCCGATACGGCGGGAATCCGTGAAACCGAAAATGTTGTTGAAAATATCGGCGTCAATCTTGCAAAGCGCAGACTCGAAAGAGCAGAGCTTGTGCTTGCCGTTTTTGATTCAAGTATGCCGATAAACGGCGATGACCTTGATATCATCGAGCAATGCCGAGGCAAAAAGGCGATTGCTCTTCTCAATAAATCCGACCTGCCCATGGCGGCAGACAGAAAAATCATTGATGACAATTTCCCGTATACCGTTGAGCTTTCCGCTTCGACGGGTGAGGGGAGAGATGCACTCGAAAATGCGGTGCGCTCGATTTTCAGAACAAATGAATTCGACCCCAACTCCGCTTGTCTGACGAGCGAAAGACAGAGACTCTGCTGCGTTAATGCGATAAATCACATCGATGAGGCAATCTCCGCACTCAATATGGGCGTCACTCTCGATGCGGTCAACGTCTGCGCCGACTGTGCAATCGATGCTCTCCTTGAACTCACGGGCGACAAAGCAACATCAGCTGTTGTTGACGAAGTTTTCTCAAGATTCTGCGTAGGTAAGTAAAAAGCAGATTATTTTTCTTATATCGCATTATAACCGCCGTTTTTAGTTCTTTTATAGCACTAAAACAGCAATTTTCGATTACAGACGATAGAAATTTCTAAAATGATGCAGAGTTAATTCCGATTATTGCAATCGTCTGCAAACGAGAGCAAGAAATGATTTGGCTTTGCCATAAATTGACAGCAAGCTGTCATGATTTCTCGCTTCGCTCCATGATTTGAATTATTCCATAATTCATTAATGCACGAAGTGCAAATCATGCAGTTTATTGCAATTCATGATGTAATCAATTCATGCCGTGAGGCAATTCATTTATAAGTGGTGTTACTATGGAATACTTTTCTGAAAATTTTGATGTTGCCGTTATCGGCGCAGGCCATGCCGGAATTGAGGCAGGGCTCGCCGCCGCACGTCTCGGATGCAAAACGGCAGTTTTCACCATAAATCTTGACTGGGTCGGCAATATGCCGTGCAACCCCTCAATCGGAGGCACATCAAAGGGACACCTTGTCCGTGAAATCGACGCCCTCGGCGGTGAGATGGGTATTGCCGCAGACCTCAACACACTCCAGAGCCGTATGCTTAACCTCGGCAAAGGACCTGCCGTGCACAGTCTGCGTGCGCAGATTGACCGCAGAGGCTACTGCGACTATATGAAGTTTGCCCTTGAAAAGCAGGAAAACCTCTTTCTCCGTCAGGCGGAAATCATTGATTTAAAGCGTGACGGCGATGAATGGCTTCTCAAAACCCGTCTTGAGGCAATTCACAGAGCAAAGGCAGTCATCATTGCAACGGGCACTTTCCTCGCAGGACGCATTTTTATCGGCGATATTTCCTACGAAAGCGGTCCCGACGGAATGTTTCCCGCAGTTGAGCTTGCAAAAGCACTCAAAGAACTCGGTGTCATGACTCGCCGATTCAAAACGGGCACCCCTCCCCGTGTCAACCGCAGAAGCGTTGATACCGAAAATCTCGAGCCGCAGTACGGCGATGAAAAAATAGTTCACTTTTCATTTAATAATGATATAGAAGTCCGTAACACCGAAAATTGCTATATTACATATACGGGCGAAGAAACCAAGAAGATAATTCTTGAAAATCTTCACCGTTCACCCCTCTATTCGGGTAAAATTGACGGTGTAGGTCCCCGTTACTGTCCGAGCATTGAGGATAAAATTGTCCGTTTTTCTGAAAAAGAGCGCCATCAGATATTTGTTGAGCCTTGCGGAGGCAACACCGACGAGATGTATCTTCAGGGTCTTTCGTCATCTCTGCCCGAGGATGTTCAGCTCAAAATCGTTCACAGCATACCCGGTCTTGAAAAAGCGGAGTTTCTACGTACCGCTTATGCGATTGAATATGACTGCGTTGACCCTCTTTCGCTCCGTCAGACACTTGAATTCAAGGATTTTCCCGGTCTTTACGGCGCAGGACAGTTCAACGGTTCAAGCGGATATGAGGAAGCAGCAGCACAAGGACTTGTTGCCGGCATGAACGCCGCACTCAAAATCAAGGGCAAAGAACCCGTCATTCTTGACCGCACAACCTCATATATCGGAACTCTCATTGACGACCTTGTAACAAAAGGCTGTTCCGACCCTTACAGAATGATGACCTCCCGCAGTGAATACCGCCTCATTCTCCGTCAGGACAATGCAGACCGCAGACTGACCGAAATAGGTTACAAGGCAGGTCTTATCAGCGAAGAACGTTATCAGGCTTTCCTCAAAAAGCTTGATTTGATTGCCGAGGAGATGGAAAGAATCAAAAATCTCTCCATTCCCAAAACTCCCGAACTCGATGAAATTCTTGTTTCACGTGAAACATCAGCACTCGAAAAGGGCGTTAAAATGATTGAACTTCTCCGCAGACCCCAGATTAACTATGAAGCTCTTGCTCCGTTTGACAAAAACCGACCCGATTTACCGTTTGAAGTGTTTGAACAGGTTGAAATCGACATCAAATATGAGGGATATATCAAGCGTCAGCAGATGCAGATAAAAGAAAATCGCCGTCTTGAGGTCAAAAGACTTCCCGAGGACCTTGATTATAACTCAATAACGGGTCTTCGTCTCGAAGCGGTTGAAAAGCTTTCCAAAATCCGTCCCGAAACCGTCGGTCAGGCATCGAGAATTTCGGGCGTTTCCCCCGCCGATATTTCGGTTTTACTTATCTATCTTGAGAGGAATAATATAAATGTATAACACCTCACTTCTCATTTCCGATGCCGAAAAGCTCGGTATATCGCTCACAGACGAACAGCTTTCCCTTTTTGAAAAGCTTTCGGAACTCCTTGTTGAACAGAATAAAACAATGAACTTAACTGCAATCACCGACCCCGACGGCATTGCAGTCAAGCATTTTGCAGACAGCATTTCGGCACTTTCGGCATATGATTTTGCAGAAGGTGCAAAAGTTCTTGATGTCGGAACGGGTGCGGGATTTCCGTCAATTCCCCTGCTCATTACACGCCCCGACCTTCAGATGACAATGATTGACTCCACCGCAAAGAAGCTCAGATATGTTGCTTCAACTGTTGAATCACTCGGACTTTCAGCCGAAGTGCTCCACACTAGAGCCGAGGAAGCGGGTCAGAACAAGGAATACAGAGAAAGCTTTGATATCGTTTGTTCCCGTGCTGTTGCGGCGCTTAATGTTCTTTGCGAATACTGTCTGCCTTTTGTCAAGGTCGGCGGGGTATTCCTTGCAATGAAAGCGGCAAAGGTTCAGGAAGAAATCGCAGATGCAAAGAACTCCATAAAGACTCTCGGCGGAAAAATTATTGCCGAAAAGTCGTTTTCTCTCTCCGACGGCGGTGAAAGAACCATTGTTGTTATCAAAAAGATATCGCAGGTTCCGTCAAAATACCCGAGAGTATCGGCACAAATCGCAAAAAAACCTCTTTAATTCAACATTTGCTGTCGGTTAAGGCAGTTTTTTGAAAATCGAATATGCTGGACAATCCCTCCTTTCGGTGTTAGAATTTACTCAACGAAACGGAGGGATTTACTTTTGAAAAGCGGAAAATACAAAATCGGCGGTCAGATAATTCTGATTCCTCAGGAGGAAATCTATCCGAATCCTAATCAGCCCCGCCGCAGATTTGATTTTGACGAGCTTGAAGGTCTTGCGCAGAGCATAAGACAAAACGGAATAATTCAGCCGATTGCCGTCAGAGTCAACAGCCGTGGCGAATATGAGCTGATATCGGGCGAAAGAAGGCTGCGTGCATCAAGACTTGTCGGCATAACGCAGGTTCCGTGCATAATAATGGAGGCAAGCGACGAGAAATCCGCACTTTTTGCCCTTCTCGAGAATGTTCAGAGATGTGACCTTGACTTCTTTGAAGAAGCGGTTGCAATTGAAAAGCTCCTCACCGATTACGGCATGACCCGTGACGAAATATGCAGAAAACTCGGCAAGGCACCCCCTACCATATCCAACAAGCTCCGACTTCTTCGTTTGCCCGAGGAAATAAGGCTTCGTATTTCGCAGGAAAACCTTACGGAACGCCATGCAAGGGCAATGCTTAAATTAACTTCGGTCAGTCAGATGGAAAGAGCGATGTCCATAATCGCCGAGAAAAGACTGAACGTTGCCGAAACAGAAAGACTTGTTTCGCAAATATTGACCAACGACAGCCGTCACAGACAGCCGACAGTCAAGCTTTTTAAAGATGTTAGAATTTTCGTGAATACTCTTAACCATGCGGTTGACACAATGCGCCGTGCGGGAATTGAGGCGGATTCCGCCAAAAGCGAAACTGACGAATATATTGAATATATCGTGCGTATTCCGAAAAACCGAAATTGCTATATAAAAGCAAAGAAAAGCTCTGCATAATAATATTTTGACATCCTCTAACTTACCATATCTTTCTCTTTCACACCCACATCCAGCGGAACGGGCAGGCTTCGGTCTGTCCGTTCTGCTGTTTCACGTGAAACACAAAAATTTTGTTTTTTTGCTTTTCATTTATAATTATATATGATATAATAACAACATTATAAATATCAGGAGCGATTATTTTGGGAAAGATTATTGCCATTGTTAATCAGAAAGGCGGAGTCGGTAAAACCACCTCTGCCGTTAACCTTACCGCCGCACTCGGAAGTAAGGGATATAAAATTCTGCTTATTGACATCGACCCTCAGGGCAACTCAACAAGCGGTCTCGGAATCAATAAAAAAGGTCTTGAAAAAACCTCTTACAGCGTTCTTATCGGCTCAAGTTCCGCAAAAGAATCCGTTGTTGAAACTCCGTATAAGAATGTTTTCGTTATGCCTTCAAGCATGGACCTTGCAGGCGCAGAGCTTGAACTGATTGAATTTGACAAGCGTGAATCAAAGCTCAAGATTGCACTTGCAGAGATTGTTGATGATTTTGACTTTATTTTTCTTGACTGTCCCCCCTCTCTCGGACTTATCACTCTCAACGGTCTTTGCGCCGCAGATACTCTGATTGTTCCGATTCAGTGCGAATTCTACGCACTTGAAGGTCTTTCACAGCTTATCGCAACAGTCAGAACGGTCAAGCGCCTTTATAATCCCTACATAGAAATTGAGGGCGTGCTTCTCACGATGTATAACGGTCAGCTCAACCTCACTCAGCAGGTTGTTGAAGAAGTCAAGCGTTGCTTCCCAAAAAAGGTTTATTCAACCGTTATTCCAAGAAACGTAAGACTTTCCGAAGCACCCAGCTACGGTCAGCCCGTTATGTATTACGATAAATCCTCAAAGGGTGCGCACGCATATAACGACCTTGCGGATGAATTTTTGAAGTTAAATAACAAATAAGGAGAAATATTATTTATGGCACCGAAAAAAGGCGGTCTGGGCAGAGGTCTTACATCTCTGCTTGCGGATAATTCTTTAGAAGAAACAAGCGCAGCTCAACCCGTGAAGCTGAACTTAATGGATATAGAACCCAATAAGGAGCAGGCAAGAAAGCAGTTTGACGAAGCTGCACTTTCCGAGCTTGCTGATTCAATCGCACAGCACGGTGTTCTTCAGCCCTTGCTTGTCCGTCCCCTCATTGGCGGCGGATATCAGCTTGTTGCAGGCGAAAGACGTTGGAGAGCAAGCCGCATTGCGGGGCTTTCTCAGGTACCCGTTGTTATAAAGGAACTCAGCGATACCGAAGCCGCTGTTATTTCTTTAATAGAAAATTTACAGCGTGAGGACCTCAACCCCGTTGAAGAGGCACTCGGCTTTGCAAGTCTTATGAAAGACTTCAATCTCACTCAGGAAGAGGCGGCGCAGAAGGTGGGCAAATCCCGTCCCGCAGTTGCAAACGCACTCCGACTTTTAAAGCTCCCCGAAATGGTTCTTGATATGGTGCGTGAAAACAAGCTTTCCGCAGGTCATGCAAGAGCATTGGCGGCAATCGACGACGAAAAGGTTCTTATTTCCACAGCGGAATTAATAGTTGCAAAGGGACTTTCCGTAAGAGCGGTTGAAAAGCTTGTCAAAACTCTTACCGCAGAAAAAAAAGAAACGGCAAGAAAAACCTCCCGTGCAACCTTCTTTGATGAAGTTGAACTTTCACTCAACAATTCTCTCGGCAGAAAAGCAAAGGTTATAACGAAAAACGGCAAGGAATCGGGTACTCTCGAAATCGCTTTCTATGACAAAGATGACCTTGCACGCATTGCTTCAATTCTTTCTGCACTTGAATAATCCGAAAGGAAAAACCATGGAAATATTTGAAAAAACAGTTGAAAAAAAATATGTCTATAAAGGCAGAATTATAAATGTCCGCTGTGACAAGGCGGAGCTTCATAACGGTAAGCCCTGCACCCGTGAGGTTGTTGAACACAACGGCGGAGTGTGTGTTGCAGCTATCACCGATAACAATGAGCTGATTTTTGTCCGTCAGTTCCGATATCCCTATATGGAAATGATTCTTGAGCTTCCCGCAGGAAAGCTCGAACTCGGCGAAGACCCGTTTGAGGCAGGCAAAAGAGAGCTTGAAGAAGAAACGGGCACGGTTGCGGGCAAATACTATGACCTCGGCAAATTTTATCCCACTCCGGGATATTGCGGTGAAATAATTCATCTCTATGCCGCTTCGCAGCTCAAATCAACTGCAATGAATCCCGACGAGGATGAATTCCTTGAGGTTGAAAAAATTGCGATAGATAAAGCGGTTGATATGGTTATAAACGGCGAAATCCGTGACGGCAAAACACAGACACTCATCATGCGTGTTGCGGAGATGAAGAGAAGAGGAATGATTGAATGAAGAAAATAATTCTTGCTTCCTCATCTCCCAGAAGAAAAGAGCTTCTCACAACGGCTGGGATTGAATTTGAAATTCATGTCAAAGAGGTTGATGAAACAATTCCCGAGGGCACTCCCCCCACCGAAGCCGCAAAAATGACGGCAGCCAAAAAGGCCGCCGCCGTTGCAGAAGATTATGCCGATTGCGTTGTTATCGGCGCAGACACAATAGTTGTTGCAAACGGAAAAATTCTCGGAAAACCTAAGGATGAAGCCGATGAAATATCCATGCTCCGTATGCTTTCGGGCATTGAACACGAGGTTATAACGGGTGTTTGCATTATCACCGACGGAAAACCTGATTCCTTTGCGCAAATCAGCAAGGTTAAATTTTATGATCTGACCGATGAAGAAATCGACAGTTACGTTGCCACAAAAGAACCCATGGACAAAGCGGGTGCTTACGGAATTCAGGGTCTCGGCTGTAAGCTTGTTGAAAAAATCGAGGGTGATTATTTCAACATCGTCGGACTCCCCGTTGCCGAGGTTTGCAGAAGAATAAGAAATTTATAACTCTTCAGGATACCAATCGCTCTGACGGATTCGCTCTGTCAGGGCTTTTGTTATTTTGTCGGTTTTTTCAAAATCCATTGCTTCAATATAAACCGCCTCAAGGTCGTCGTGAATATCCTTTGCCATTTTCAGAGCGCAGACTGCCTCATGAAGAAGCTCTTTTGCCGCTTTCTTTGAGAATGATAATCTTGCACGGTGAGAAAGCAATTCATCGGCGGAATAAAATCGGCGCAGAGAAACTGTTTTGGTCGGAATAATTCCCAAATCGCATAATTTGTCGGCAGTAAAAAATCCGAGCGAAAGCTCCTTTATGATGATATGACGGATTTTCCCCTCTCTGCTGACCGACGGACTTGAAATAACCGAATATCCGCTTGCAAGAGCATAGGCACGCAGTCTGTCAATGAGTACCGAAGCGGCAATGCCGAAATCGTCTTCAAAAACCACCGTCATATCGCAAAGTTCTTGAGCGGTCTCTTTGAGAAACAAATATCCTTTCGGAGTTACCGCATCGAGAAGTCTTATTTTTTCAAGACCTATTCTGCCGTCAGGCTTTTTGAAATGGCGGTTTGCAAGCCTTGATGCATAGCGCAGAATTCTTTCTTCGTCAAGGCAGTCACGGCAGATTTTTTCTCCGTCGCCGAAAATTGAAAATGCCGATTCGATAAACCGTCTGCTTCTCTTGTGGCAGGCTTTGTTTTTATCTGTCAGAGCGATTATTTTTTCTTTATTGTCAAAAAGCTTTTTCTTATCCCAGCAGTCACCGAGGTTTACTATCTCACCCGTTGCGCCGGGATAATCGGGGTCAATCGTGTGCGGAGAAGTGCCGTCGGCAATGCTGACCCGAAGCGACGGAATAATGATGCCGTCAAGAGAAGAAGGGTCGGACGAGCAAAAAATTCTTTCACATTCAATATCCATATCTTCAATTTCCGAAGCGATTTTTTTCATCATGGAGGATTTTCCCGTTCCCGGCCCGCCTTTTATAATGAATGTATATTGACCGTCAATTTTTGGTGTAAGCTGTGAAAAACAAGAAAAAAAGCCGTTCTTACCGCTTGAACCCAAAAAATATCCCTGACTCATAATCGAACCCCCAACATCTGTATTATTATCACTTTATTCAGAAAATGGAAATTTGTGAAAATTCCGCATGAAATTCTTTATCTTTTTTATTTTTTTACCTTAAAATCAAAATATCGCACTAAAAAAATAAAAATTTCTCTTGATATTATTATAAAGATAATATATAATAATAAGGTATATGAATGGCATTTCTTTAGTCATGTGGCGTGTGGGTCCTGTGCGACAGGGCACCGTGAACCATGTCAGGCGGGTGAACCGAGCAGCATTAAGCGGACAGTCTTGTGCGCCACAGTCTGCCTGCCGCCATATGACTAAGGAAATGCTTTTTTCTTAAGCAGAAATTTTTAAAGGAGAGTGAAAAGATGTATCAGGCGTTATACAGAAAATGGAGACCGCAGGATTTCAGTGCAGTTTACGGTCAGCCTCATGTCACAAAAACTCTTCAGAATCAGCTTTGCAGCGGAAGAATTTCACATGCCTATCTTTTCACCGGTTCAAGAGGTACGGGCAAAACAACCTGTGCAAAAATCCTTTCAAAAGCGGTAAACTGTCTTTCACCCGTTGACGGTAATCCCTGCAACGAATGTGAAATCTGTCGCGGAATTGACAACGGTTCAATTCTCGATGTTATCGAAATCGACGCCGCAAGCAACAACGGTGTTGACAATATCCGTGATTTGCGTGAAGAAGCAAATTTTACTCCCGCAAATGCAAAATACAGAGTATACATCATCGACGAGGTTCATATGCTTTCAATCGGCGCGTTCAACGCTTTGCTGAAAACTCTTGAAGAACCTCCCTCACACGTTATATTTATTCTCGCAACAACCGAAATACATAAGCTGCCGTCAACGATTCTTTCAAGATGTCAGCGATTTGATTTCAAGAGAATTGCTCCCGAGGATATAACCTCAAGACTTCTCTATGTTGCGGAAAAAGAAAATGTCAATCTCACCGAAAACGCCGCAAATCTCATTGCACGAATTGCCGACGGCGGTATGCGAGATGCACTTTCGCTTCTTGACAGATGCTTCGCAATAGGAACATACATTGACGAAAATGCAGTCAGCGATGCGGCGGGTATTGCAGGAACAATTCATCTTTTCTCGTTCTCGGAATACGTTGCAAACGGAGACTTCACAAGTTCACTCAGGCTTGTTTCAAAGCTCCACAGTGAAAGCTGTGATATCGACAGCCTTTGCACCGAACTGACACTTCATTTCAGAAATCTCATGGTTGCAAAAACCGTTTCGGAGTGTGAAGGACTGATAGTCTGCTCAAAGGACGAGCTTGCAAGCCTCAAGGAAAGAGCCGCAAGTCTTAAGCTTTCAAAAATACTTGAATGTATTGAAATCCTTGAACAGACCGCTAAAAATATAAAGAACGCCGCCAACAAGAAAATTCAGCTTGAAGCGGCAGTTATAAAAATGTGTGCACCGTCATCGGCGGGCGCATCAATTCCCGAAGGTCTTGAAGAGCGTATTTCAAAGCTTGAAGAATTGGTTGCAAACGGTGTAAAACCCGCTACCGTTCAAAAACCTGCTCCTGCTCCTGCGGCGGAACCTCAGAAGCCTGAGCCCGTCAAGGAAGAACCGAAGCCCGAAATCAAGAAAGAAGAAAACGCTCACGAACCTCCTCCGCCTCCTGCTCCCCCTGCGGAAATGAGCGAAATTCCCGACGGACCTTTCGTTAACTGGGCTGATGTTCTCGATAAAATCAAGCTCTACGATATTCCTCTTTTCGGAATCATGGTAAACACAACCGCAACGATTAAAAACGGCAGAGTTGTTATTTTATCGGATAACCCGACACTTTTTGATTTCATCTGCACCGACACCCATTCAAAAGAGCTTGCAAGAGCTGTTTATGAGGTAATGGGCAGAAGAATGAAAATTGCCGTTTCAAATCCCGAAAAGGCAAAGGCAGAAAAAAGTCCTCTCGAGGATTTAAAAAATAAGATAAATAAATTCAATAATAACTGATTGGAGATAATATTATGAAAGCAAGAATTCCCGGCGCACCTCAGGGTGGCGGCAATATGATGAAAAAAATTCAGGAAATGCAGGAAAATATGACAAGAATTCAGCAGGAAGTTGAAGCAACGGAATTTTCTTCAACAGTCGGCGGCGGCGCAGTTGAGGTTGTTGTTAACGGTGCACATGAAGTAACCGCTGTTAACCTCAAGCCCGAGGTTGTTGACCCCGATGATATTGAAATGCTTCAGGACCTCATCATTTCCGCATTCAATGAAAGTCTCCGCAAGGCAAACGATGCCATGGAACAGGGCATGGAAAAGGCTAAGGGCGGTCTTTCAATCCCGGGTCTCTTCTGATGAGCGGATTCACACCGTCTTTAGAAAGACTTATAGATCAATTTGCCCGTCTTCCGTCTGTCGGAAAAAAGAGTGCACAGCGTCTTGCGTTCCATATTCTGAATATGTCTGAGGAAGAGGCAAAAAAATTTACCGATGCAATAACCGATGCCCGTGCATCAATAAAAAAATGCACTGTCTGCTGTAATCTCACAGACGGCGAGGTGTGCCACATATGTACCTCTCCGACGAGGGATAAATCAACAATCTGCGTTGTTGAGGACCCGAGAGATGTTATTGCAATCGAGCGTACACATGAATTCAACGGTATGTATCATGTTCTTCACGGAGTGATTTCTCCCATGAACGATATAAATCCCGAGGATATCTGCATAAAAGAGCTTCTTCTCCGTCTCGGCGACGATACGGTCAAAGAGGTTATCATGGCAACCAATCCGACTGTTGAGGGCGAAGCCACTTCGATGTATATTTCAAGACTGATAAAGCCTCTCGGAGTGAATGTGAGCAGACTTGCTTACGGTGTGCCCGTCGGTGCAGACCTCGAATATGCGGATGAATTTACACTTATCCGTGCTCTTGAGGGCAGAAAAGAGCTGTAAAAAGTTGAAAAGTTTTCCACTTTTTTATACTTTTCCACACACAGGTTTTCCACATCTTCACTTTGTCAAAAAAAGGGAAGTGAATAACCCTGATTTATCCACAATACGATGTTGATAAAAATTGACGGATTTTCCTTATTTTTCAATGGTTTTGTGAGTTATACCGCATTTTCACGCCCCCTACTACTACTACTATAAATATATATATAATATACTTATTTGATTTGAAAAAAATTTAGAAAAATTCCAAAAACCTGTCAGGGATTTCCACAAGTGCGTGGATAACTTCTGAGGCGGTTAGAAGGAGGATATTTACATGAAAATTATATGCAGCACAGTCGAGCTTTGCGAGGCTTGTCAGAATGTTCAGAGAGCGGCTTCAACCAAAACCGCAATCCCCGCAATCGAGGGTATTCTTATGGTTGCTGAAAACGGAACACTCACTCTCACAGGCTATGACCTTGAAATGGGAATAACAACTTCCATTCCCGCAAAAATCGAGGAAGCAGGCGAACTTGTTCTCAATGCACATATGCTCAGCGAAACTCTCAGAAAGCTGCCCGAGGAAACAGTAAGTATCTTCAGCGATAAGAGAAACATCGCTGCGATTTCCTGCGGCGATTTTGAATCAACTCTCATCGGTATTGCCGCAGAGGAATATCCCGATCTTCCTTCTGTTTCGGGAGGATATCCCATCTCCGTGCCTCAGGGCGTTTTAAAGGATATGGTAAGAAAAACAATTTTTTCTGCCGCAGTGAAGGACAGTAAAATCGTTCACACCGGTATCAAGTTTGAAATTGAAGAAAATCATATCAGACTTATTGCTGTTGACGGTGTCCGCCTTGCTATCAGAAATGAAAACATTAATTACAGCGGTGAAGTTCTTTCATTCGTTGTTCCCGCAAAGACACTTTCGGAAGTTGTGAAGCTTATGAATGACGACGATGCTATGGTAACTCTCGGCGTCGGCAAGCGCCACATTGTTTTTGAAGTCGGCGGTTATAACATCATTTCAAGACTTCTTGACGGCGAATTTCTTAACTATAAAGCGGCAATTCCTTCTTCAACAAAGACGGTTATCCGTGTAAATACAAGAAGACTTGTTGAAGCTATCGACAGAACTTCTCTTATCATCACAGAAAAAATCAAGAGCCCTATTAAGTGCGTTTTTGATGAAAATATGATTAAAATGTCCAGCATCACTTCTCTCGGTACCGCCAACGACAGACTCATGGCAAATATTGAGGGCGAAACCTGCACAATCGGTTTCAATAATAAATATATGCTTGACGCACTTCGTGCCTGTGACAGCGACGAAGTCAGAATCATGCTCAACGGCGCAGTTGCACCCATTCTTATTGTTCCCAATGAGGGCGACGAATTCATATTCTTAATCCTTCCCGTGAGGCTGAAAAATGAAAATTAAAGCAAGAGTTGTTGAAAAAAAGCAGGTATCAAAAAAGATTGATACAGATTTTATAAGACTTGATGCCTTTCTTAAGATGTGCGATGCCGTGCAAACGGGCGGCCACGCAAAAATCGTTATTCAGGAGGGCGAGGTCAGGGTAAACGGAGAAATCTGTACCCAGAGAGGAAAAAAACTCCGTGTCGGCGACAAAGCGGAGTTTGAAAGAGTTATTTATATTGTTGAGTAAAAGGAACGGAGTGGTAAAATTTGATAATTAAACACCATTCCGCAAAAAATTTCCGTAATCTTGACAATATAGCCTTTGAACCGCATCCCGAGATGAATGTTATCTACGGCGAAAACGGTCAGGGAAAAACGAATATAATCGAAAGCATCTGGCTTCTCACGGGGTTTTACAGCTTCCGTGCAAGAAAAAATGTTCAGCTTATCGCTCAGGGACATGAAGAAGCCGAAATTTCCGCAAGGTTTTATTCACATATGCGTGAACAAACCGCAGAAATGAAGATTAACAAACGCAAAGAGCTTGTTCTTAACGGCATAAAGGAAGAATCTCCGAGAGTGATGATGGGCAAATATTTTGCCGTTGTATTTTCCCCCTCAACGCTCGGAATCGTGCAGGACGGCCCTTCCGAAAGAAGAAAGCTTCTTGATATTGCTCTGAGCCTCATAAAGCCGAATTATGCGGTTGTTATGTCGAGATATCTGCGTGTTCTTGACCAAAGAAATGCCCTGCTCAAAAAAATGGGCGAAAGATGCTTTGAAAACGGTTATATTGAGCCGTGGGATAACGAGCTTGTTTCTCTCGGCACGAAAATAGTTAAATACCGCCTTGATTATATTGAAAAGCTTTCGGCATTGTCGGGCAAAATATATAACGGTATCAGCTCGGGAAGAGAAAAATTTACTTTTTATTATGATTTTTCACCCGAAAATATTTCCGAAGAGGAAATAAAACAAAAATTGACTGCGGATATTGAAAAATACCGTGAAGCAGACCTTAAAAGGCTCTATACCAACGCAGGTCCTCATACTCACGACCTTGTTCTGAATCTGAACGGCAGAGATGCCCGTGTTTTCGGTTCACAGGGTCAGCAAAGGTCGTGTGCGCTCGCAATGAAGCTCGGCGAAGCATCGATTATCGAAGAAATAACGGGTGAAAGTCCCGTTGTGCTTCTCGACGATGTTATGAGTGAGCTTGATGAGGGCAGACAGACCTTTATTCTTAACTATCTCGATAACTGGCAGGTATTTATCACCTGCTGCGACCCGTCACAGCTTCTGCGCTCAAAAAAAGGCAAGGCGTTTGAGGTTATCGACGGTAAAATAAACGAAATGGAGTAAAAAATGTATTTACACCTCGGAATGGACAAGGTTATTACCTTTGACGAAATAATCGGAATTTTCGACCTTGACACAACCACCGTTTCAAAGCGCACAAGAGATTATCTTGCGAAGGCGGAAAAAGCGGGAATTGTTGAAAATGTCTGCTATGATATTCCGAAATCATTCATTGTCTGCCGTGACAAAAAAGGTAACGAAAAGGTGTATATTTCGCAGATTTCGTCATCAACGCTTCTGAAAAGAACAGGATATGTTGATTCTCTTACTAATGTATAAAAAAGGAACGGAGCAAACCGTTCCTTTTTTTATCTTTCAATTAAATAATCTATGCCTTTGAGATAACCTTCAAAACCGAGACCGATAAAGGATTTTTCGCATGCCATTCCCGCATAGGAAATCTGTCTGAAATCCTCCCTTGCGGTAACATCGGAAATATGTACCTCAACGGCAGGGATACCAACGGATTTGAGCGCATCGAGAATTGCAACGCTCGTGTGAGTATAAGCGGCGGGATTTATGACAATACCGTCAAAATTTCTGTAAGTCGCCTGAATTTCGTCAACAATATCTCCTTCGTGATTCGACTGAAAAAGCTTCACTTCGATGCCTTTTTCCGAAGCATGATTTTGAATTAGTTTGCAGAGGTCTGCATAGGTGTTTTTGCCGTAAATATCGGGCTCTCTTATGCCGAGCATATTGATATTCGGGCCGTTTATTATAAGGATACGCAATTTAAAATCCTCCTTACTGTTATATCGGGGTCGGGGTCAACTTCGACGGTGAAATCCGCTGTTTCAAGATAAAGAGGCAAACGGATTTCAAGCATTTTTTCGAGTGCTTCGGCATCTTTTGAAAGGGGTCTGCCGTCGGTTGCGAGAGAATTTATATCGGATTTGAGGAAAATTACGGTTGAATTTTCTTTTAGAGCAATTCGGTTCTCTTCACGGAGAATTGCACCGCCGCCCGTAGCAATGATTTTGCCCGCAAGCTTTGAAACAGACTTCACAGCCTCTGTTTCACGGTTTCTGAACTCGTTTTCACCGTATTTTGCGAAAATTTCGGGAATTCTTTCGCCCGTTTTTTCAATTTCCGCATCGGTATCGATATATTCACGGTTTGTTTTCTCCGTAAGAAGTGAGGCACAAGTGGATTTTCCGCAGCCGGGCATACCGATAAGAACGATATTTTTTTGTCTGTTCATTATGATATTATAAATTCTGTCGATTTCGGAAAGAGGAATTTCATTGCCCGTGAAGATTTCGGCGGCACGGAGTGCCTGAGCAACGAGCATATAAAGACCGTTTATGCAGTCAATTCCGAGCTTTTCGGCATCAAGAAGAAAGACCGTTCGTGCAGGGTTATAAATAAGACCGAGAGCCTTTTTGCATTTTGTGAATTTTGAAAGGTCAATGAGCTTTTCTCCGTTATTCGGAAACATTCCGACGGGAGTTGTGTTGACGATTATATCGGCATCGTAATGACGGGATATGTTTTCGTAATTATCCTCGCCCATGCGGGAAACAACAACTGTTTCCTTTGCACCGTTATCTTTTGCAACATGGCGTACGGTCAGACTTGCACCGCCGTTTCCGAGAATAAGCACCTTTTTATTTTTGAAATCGCATCCGCATTTCTCCGCCATAAAGGAAAAACCGAAATAATCCGTGTTATCGCCGAAAAGAGTGCCGTCGGGTCTGCGGATAACGGTGTTGACGCTTCCGACCTTTGCGGCGGTTTCACTGATTTCGTCACAGCGGTTGAAAGCCTCAATTTTATAAGGAATTGTGACATTAAATCCCTTTAAACGGGTATCGGAAAAGAAACCGTCAAGACCCTCGGGCTCGGTGGGATAAAGTTTATATTCATAATCGCAAAGCAGAGAATGTATCTCGGGCGAAAGAGAATGTCCGAGCTTTCTGCCTAATAATCCAAACATAAAAACACCTTAATCTTCAGTATAGCTTCCGAGATAAATGAATTTTTCCGCATCGTTTTCAAGTTCGCTGAAAAGAGCCTTGAGATTTTCGGAATAAACCGATGCATCAATGTCAAAATAGAACATAAATTCAAAATTGCTGCCGGGAATCGGACGGCTTTCAAGCTTCGTCATGTTAAGACCGAGGGCGGCAAATCTCGAAAGAATGTTATAAAGCGAACCCGGCTCATGAGGAATTGTCATCATGAAGCTCGTTTTCTTTGCGCCGGGATAAATTTCGGGAGTTTTTGAAATGCAGATGAAACGGGTGTAGTTGTTATCGGTGTTCTGAATACCGGTTTTAAGAACGTTCAGACCGTAAAGCGCCGCACCGTCCTTTGAACCGATTGAAGCGCAGTCTTTTCTTCCGCTTTCGGCAACCAATTTTGCCGCAACAGCTGTATTTTCACAGACCGTAACCTTGACTCCGAGCAAATTTATGAATTCGGAGCATTGATTTATCGCCTGTTCATGGGAGAAAATCTCCTTGATATCGCCGAGTTCAACTCCTTCGGGAGCAAGAATTGAGTGGCGGATGAAGAGCTTGAGGCTGTGGGTAATATAAAATTTATATTTTTCCATAAGGTCATAGACCTTATTGACAGTACCTGCGGTGCTGTTTTCAACGGGAAGAATACCGTAGCGGCAGAAACCGCTGTCAACCGCCTTGAAAACCTCCTCAAAGCCTCTGCAGTAGAAAATTGTGGGATATTCAAAAATCTTGTCGCAGGCAAGCTGAGAATAAGCACCCTCAACGCCCTGACAGGCAACCATTGCTCTTTCGGGTCTTTCGCAAGGAGTGTGGTTTGTGACATCCTCAATCATTTTTGAAACGGGTGACCTCGGTTTAATCAGTTTTTTCTGATAAGAACGGCTGAGGTTGAAAAGTGTTTCATAGAGAGTTTTTGTATAACCTTCAAGCTCGGGAGAAACCGATGAAGTAACCTTATTGATAATTTCTCTTTCTCTTTCACGGTTGAAAACGGGCAGATTGTTCTCCTGCTTATATTTTGCAATCTGTGCCGCCGTTTCCATACGTTCCTGAAAAAGCTTTGTGAGTTCGGCATCTATTCTGTCTATATTATCTCTTAAATCCTTGATATCCATAGAATTACCTCATTTTAAAATAAAATCTGCAATAACGATTGCCGCCGCCGCTTCAATGCAAGGCACGGCTCTGGGCACAATGCAGGGGTCATGTCTGCCGCCGATAACAAGCTCCTCAGCTTCAAGTGACTCAACATTGACCGACTGCTGTTTTTTGGCAATTGAGGGTGTAGGTTTTACCGCAACGCGGAAAATAATGGGCATGCCCGAAGAAATTCCGCCGAGAATACCGCCGTGGTTATTGGCAGCGGTGCGGATTTCGCCGTTTTCACAGATGAAATCATCGTTGTTTTCGCTTCCGAAAAGCTCGCTTCCCTCAAATCCCGAACCGAATTCGATACCTTTGACTGCAGGGATTCCGAAAACTGCCGCACTTATTCTGTTTTCAATTCCGTCAAAAATCGGGTCGCCGATACCTGCGGGCATACCGATTATCGCACATTCAATTGTGCCGCCGACGGAATCGCCGTTTTCTTTGGCGTCGTAAATCGCTTTTCTCATCATTTCACCCTTGTTATCATCAATAACGGGAAAAGACTTTGAAAGAATATTATCAAAATCGCCGTTGTTTACGGAAACGGGATTGAATTTTTCGTCTTTTACTTTGCAGATTGAAGAAATATGTGCACCGATTTTTATGCCTTTTTCCTCAAGAATCTGCATACATACCGCACCTGCAAAGCAGAGAGGTGCAGTCATTCTGCCGCTGAAGTTTCCGCCGCCTCTGATATCATTGAAGCCCTCATGCTTTACCCATGCGGAAAAATCACTGTGTGAGGGACGGGGAACGAATTTAAGCTTTTCATAGTCGCCCGATTTTGTGTTTGTATTTTCTATTATCGCACAAAGAGGAGCACCGCAGGTTATGTTGTCAACAATGCCCGAGATAATTTTAACTTCATCCGCCTCTTTTCGGGGAGTTGAGAGGTCATTACGGCCCGGTGCACGCCTTTTCATAAATGATGAAACTTTCTCGGTGTCGATTTTAAAGCCTGCAGGCAGACCGTCAATCACAACTCCGATTGTCTCGGAATGGGACTGACCGAAAATGGTTATTTTTATGTTGTTTCCGAAATTACAGGACATTGGCTTTGCCTCCAAGCTTATTAAAATCGTTGAAAAATTCGGGATATGATTTATTGACGGCATCAGCATTGCGTATTATAACGGGATTTTCGCATTTAACTGCCGCAACGGTTGCCGCCATTGCAATTCTGTGGTCATTAAAGGAGTCAACCTCGCCGCCAACAAGAGTTTTTCTGCCGTTTATCACCATTCCGTCGTCGGTTTCGGTGATATCCGCACCGAGTGAACGGAGCATTTTGCAGACAGATTCAATTCTGTCGCTTTCCTTAAGACGGAGCCTGCCTGCGTTATAAATCACAGTTTTTCCCTCTGCGGTTGCCGCAACAGCCGCGATAATGGGCACGGCATCAGGAATATCGGAAGCATCGATTTCACAGCCGTGAAGCGACAAAACATCTGCTTTGAAATTGCCGTTTTCTTCGATAATTTCCGCACCCATTTTTTTGAGAACATCAATTATTGCCTTGTCTCCCTGGATTGAATCGGGGTCAAGACCCGTCACATGAGCGCCCATGCAAAGGGGAAATGCGGCGTTTGACCAGTCGCCTTCGGTGTTAAAATCACAGCCTTTGAGAGGTGATTTATTTATATAAAAAGTGTTGTTTTCTTCTTTGATATCCGCCCCGAATTGCCTTAAGACCTGCACGGTCATGTCGATATAGGGACGGGATTCCACGGGAGGGAGGAGATTTATTTTTCCGCCGCCGAGGAAAGAAAGAGCCATGAGAAGCCCCGTCACAAACTGCGAGCTGACGTCGCCTCGGAGAGTATATTCACCCGAAGAAATTCTGCCCAAAACTGTGAGAGGAAATTTATCAGAAATAATTGCACCCATGCGGATAAGTTCTTCCTTTAACGGAGAAAGAGGTCTTTCGGGAAGTCTGCCCGAGGCATTGATAACCGTTTTTACCCCTGCCGCACAGATAACCGGAATCAAAAATCGGAGCGTTGAACCGCTTTCATGACAGTCAATTTCGGCATTTTCGCACGTAAAGCCTGACGGTCTGACGGTATAAACCGAGTTGTTTTTTTCAATGACCGCGCCGAGCGAACGAAGGCATGAAACGGTTGCTTCGATATCGTCGGAGGTCGTATTTATTTTTATTCTGCTTTCGCCCCTTGAAAGGCATGCACAAATCAGCGCACGGTGTGCGAATGATTTTGAGGATATCGCCTCAATGCTGCCCGATATCGGGGACGGGATGATTTTTATGTCCATTATTTATACTCCGCAATTTTATAAAGGTCGGAAACGGGAATTTTTCTGAGTACACATTTTCCTATGCTTTCCGGGACAACAAAATTAATCGTGCCGCCCGTTCTTTTTTTGTCGGAAAGAGCCGCATCTGCGAGGTCTTTCGGTGAAAAATCACATTCCGTGGGGAGATTGTTATTCTTGTTTGCTTCGATAATCATTTCTGTGCAGTCCTCATTGCTCCAGCCGAGATTATGAGAGGCTTTTGCCGCAATAACCATTCCGATTGCAACCGCACTTCCGTGTGGTATTTCAAAATTACTGCATTTTTCAATAGAATGAGCCATTGTGTGGCCGAAATTGAGAAGCTGTCTGTCGCCCGTATCGAATTCGTCCTTGACAACCACATCACGCTTAAGCTCAACACAGCGTGCGATGATATTCTCCATATCGGATTTTACATCGACCGACTTCACCTTGTCAAATAATTCTTTATCGAAAATAACTCCGTATTTTATGACTTCCGCCATGCCGTTTGCAAATTCGTTTTCGGGGAGAGTTGAAAGAGTGCAGATATCGCAAAGAACGAGCGTGGGCTGACAGAAAGCACCCATGAGGTTTTTGCCCGATTTGAGATTGACCGCCGTTTTTCCGCCGACGGAAGAATCAACCGCCGCAAGCAGGGTTGTCGGCACCTGAACAAAGGGGATTCCTCTTAAGTAAAGCGACGCCGCAAGACCCGTCATATCGCCCGTGACACCGCCGCCCAGGGCAACGAGAAAATCGCTTCTGGTGATTTTGTTTTCAGCCATAAATTCGAGAAGTTCAAAGAGTGTTTCGGGATTTTTAGAATCTTCACCTGCGGAAAAAACAAATTCGACGGTTTCAACGCCTGAATTATTGAGGCTGTTTTTCGTTTCGGAGAGCCAATGCTCTTTAACATTGCTGTCGGTGACGATAACCGCCCTGCTGTTTCCGAAAAGAGAAACGCATTTTTCACCGAGAGAGGAAAGAATTCCTTCTCCGATGATGACATCGTATTTTTTTGAAGCGTCAACATTGATAACTTTCATTTTATCCCTACTTTGCCTGTTTTTTGCTGTCTGTACCCTCTTTAAGAAGTGCAACAAGACCTTCTCTGTCGTCATTTTTGAGTGCGGTGCTGTATTCGGTAAGTCTTTCGACCAAAAAATCTATTTCCGTGGTAAGATTGTCCTTGTTTTCAAAGAAAAGCTCGGACCACATAGCCTCGTTAAGCTTTGAAACACGGGTCAGATCCCTGTAGCTTCCCGCAGAAAAGCCCTTCTGTTTTACCGCCGTGTGGCTTTTTATATAAGCATTTGAAATAATATGAGGAAGCTGTGAGGTGAATGAAATCACCTTGTCGTGTTCCTCGGGTGAAGTGAAATTGATTTCGCCGAAGCCTGCATCGGTGAGCACATCACGGAATTTCTGAAGAATTCTGATATCCGTGTTATCTTTCGGAGTTATAATCATCGTTGCGTTTTTGAAAAGATTAGCCCTTGTGTGACCGAAGCCCGAAAACTGCGTGCCTGCCATGGGATGTGCGCCGATAAAAACGAAGCCGTTTTCATCCGCAAGCTTTTCGCACGGAGCGCATATCGGTCTTTTAACACCGCCGCAGTCCGCAACTATCGAATCTTTTTTGAATTTATCCGCATATTTTTCAACAAAATCAACCGTTGCCTTCGGATAGAGGGCGATGAAAATCATGTCACAATCGCCGATATTATCCTCGGTAAGCTCGCCGTTTATTGCCTCAACCATTTTTGCCGCCAGAAGCGAGCTTCTGTTTAGGTCAAGACCGTATACCTCGTGTTTTCCGCTTTCGGAGAGTGCCCTCGCAAGGGAACCGCCGATAAGTCCGAGACCTGCAATTCCTATTTTCATAATCTCACCTTAAAATTTGTTAATGATTTCTCTTATCGCATTGACTTCGCCCACGATTTGCGCAAATTCCTCGGGTCTGAGTGCCTGAGGTCCGTCGCAGAGAGCGTGTGCAGGGTCGTTGTGCACCTCAATCATAAGACCGTCTGCGCCTGCCGCAACAGCCGCAAGGGCGAGGGGTCTGACCATTCTTGCAATACCCGCCGCATGGCTCGGGTCTGCGATTATGGGAAGGTGAGTTTTTTCCTTAAGGAGAGCGATGGCTGAGATGTCCATGGTGTTTCTTGTGTAATGCTCAAAGGTGCGGATGCCTCTTTCGCAGAGCATAACCTTGCTGTTGCCGCCCGCCATAATGTATTCGGCACTCATGAGAAGCTCTTCCATTGTTGCGGCAAGACCTCTCTTGAGAAGAATGGGCTTGTCGGTTTTGCCGAGCTCCTTGAGAAGCTCGAAATTCTGCATGTTTCTTGCACCGACCTGAATAACGTCAACATCCTCGAAAAGAGGAAGGTGGGAAAGGTCCATGATTTCGGTAACAATCGGAGCCCCCGTTGCTTTTCTTGCTTCACGGAGAAGCTCAAGACCCTCTGCACGCATACCCTGAAAAGCATAGGGAGAGGTTCTGGGTTTAAAAGCACCGCCACGAAGAAGATTTGCGCCTGCCGCCTTGATATCGTTTGCAATCGAGCAAATCTGTTCGGGCGACTCAACGGAGCAGGGACCTGCGATAAACTGGAAATTGCCGCCGCCGATTTTGTTGCCGCAGACATCAATGACCGTATCGTCGGGATGGAATTTTCTGTTTGCGCTCTTATAGGGTTCGCTGATTCGTGCAACATTTGAAACGATATTCAGACCGCTGATGAGGTCCATATCAACACGGCTTGTGTCACCGACAAGGCCGAGAATTGTTTCATACATACCGTTACTGCGGTGAATTTCGAGATTGAGGCTTTCAAGCCATTCAACGAGATTCTGAATCTGAGCTTCGTCTGTTCCTTTTTTAACCGATACAATCATTTTGATTACCTCCGTATATTATAATACATTATTTTAAAAAACAAAAGACCCCGCAGTGTAAATTTCACTGCGGGGCAATAATCTTAATATCCGTTTTCAGCAAAACCTACTTAAACCCTATCAAATTACTTGATAAAGTAAAAGTAAAAGTATGCAGCTGTGAAAACGTTTTTAGTCATTGAGAAAACCTCTGTTTGTTATTTGTTGGATACAGAATAGCACTTTGATTTGTGTTTGTCAATAGTTTTTGCAAAAAAAGTTTTAGCGATTTAAAGTGGTTATCTGGCAAATTGTCATGGCATCGAGTGCACGCTCATGGCTTTCGGGAGTAACACCCGCACAGCATTTTGCATCAACAAAAATCGGAGTTTCGGGGAGATATGCCTTGATAATCATGGCGTTTGAGATAACGCAGATGTCGGTGCAAAGACCGATGAGGGTTATTTCCTCGATTTTTTCGTCATAGGTGTCATAAGTTTTGAGAAGCTGGGCGAGTGCAACGCTTCCGAATGAAGGCTTGTCAATCGGTTCTTCCTTGCGGAGTGCATCAAGCTCGGGATGAATCTGCCAGCCGTCGGTGTCTCTTATGCAATGCTCAACGGGGAGATTCTTGCCCTCTTGACTGGAGAGATAATCCGCCTCGTGAGTGTCACGGGTGAAAAGCACCCTGCCGTCAAAATTCTCGATTTTTTCCTTAACGGCGGGAAGAATTGCAACGGCTTCCTTTGTGCCGAGTGCACCGTCGATGAAATCATTCTGCATATCAACAACTATAAGAAATTTCATTTTTTTCACCTCTGTATTTTGCGTTCCGTCGCCATTATAATCAATCAGAATAATCAAAAACCGAACTGGTCGTAGAAATATTCGAACGGGTCAACATACTGCGGCTGGGTAGTGGTGACGGGTTCGGAGCTGCTCTTGTCTTCGATAAGAGTGATATCAACCTCGAATTCCTCGAAGGTGTAGTTGCTGTTGACTCTGCAAATCGAAAGGGTGAATTTGTCGCCGACCTTACCGCCGTCGATGAGTTCAAGAAGTACATCCGCCGTTGTGAGAGGCTTGCCGTTGACCGCTGTAATCATGTCGTACTGTCTTACCTTGGTGTTTGCAAGAGAGCTGTCGGGGTCGATTTCGTTGATGATGAGTGTGCCTGCGGGCAGACCCTTAATCTGTGCAATCATGCTGTACTGTGCACTTGCGCTGACGGGATAATAGGTAATACCGAGCTTGGGTCTGTCGGGAACATAGCTGTACTGAATGAGAGCTTCAATGATTTCTTTTGCCGATGAAATGGGAATTGCAAAGCCCATGCCCTCGTATTCCGTTGCGGCAATTTTCTGCGAATTGATGCCGATAACCTGACCGTAAGCATTGACAAGCATACCGCCCGAGTTACCGGGATTTATAGCGGCATCGTGCTGGATGCACTTCATCGTGTAGCCGATTTCACTGCTGACAGGTCTGTCGATAGCGGAAATATAGCCAGTTGTCTGTGTGCCGAAAAATTCAATGCCGCCGGGGTTACCGATAGCATAAACGGGGTCGCCGACAACGAGAGAATTTGAATCGCCGAATTCCGCTGCGGGGAGACCGTTTGCCTTGATTCGGAGAACGCCGATATCCGTTCTTGTGTCGAAGCCCGCAATTTCTGCTTCATAGGTTGTGCCGTCCTGGGTCTGAACGCTGACATTGACGCCTGCATCGTTAATAACATGGGCACAGGTTATAATATAGGTATAGGTTCCTGTTTTATCCTCGCCCATGATGATTCCCGAGCCCTCGCCTGCGGATGAATTGGTGTTTCGTGCATAAACAACGATACCGACGTTGCTCTTGCTGAGCTTTGCGTGAATCTGTGCACCGGTAAGAACACCGCCGCTTGTAAGATTGGTGGGAGAAACGGGAGATTCGTTTATATCAACCTTGGGAAGGTCATTGTTGACAACCTTATCGTTTACAGAAGAGGGATTTTTTGTGTCCGCCGATTTTGAAATCGAAGCAGCACCGAATCCGAGAGCAAAAACAATTATAACAGCAATAATCGCAAAGAAAATCTTCTTTCCGCTGCCAGATTTTTTCGGCTGAGGAGGTGCATAGCTCTGCTGATTATAATAGGGCGGCTGTGCATAATAATAATTCTGCTGCTGATATGAGGGGTTTTCGGGCGGCTGAGGAGCGGATTTCTGTTCTTCGACAACCTCTGCCTCAACATTCGGCACATCCTTGACCTCGGCACCGAAAAACGGCATATCGTTTGTGGGTGGATTAGGTTCGTTTTCGTAGCTGTTTCTGTATTCTTCGTTCATTTGAATTCCTCCGTGGGGTAAGATGTAATGAAATAATAACCTATTGTTATTAAATAAGTTTGAACTTTAATTTAAAGGTAATTGAACAATAAACTCCGCATATTCGCCGTATTCGCTTCTTGCGGAGATATGGCCGCCGTGAAGCTCAACAATCGTTTTGATGATGTAAAGACCCATGCCTGCGCCCTTGACATCGTAGCTTCTCGACTTATCCACCTTATAAAATCTCTCAAATATTTTTTCAATTTCTTCGCCGGGTATACCCTTGCCGCTGTTTTTGATTTTAAGGATAATTTTTTCGGCATCCGCCTTTGAGCTGACCTCGATATAACCCGCATCGGGAGTGAATTTAACGGCATTGTCAACGAGGTTGTAAATAACCTGATTAATCATGTCTTTATCAGCCACAATTGGATTGGGCTTCATGGTTTCAAGACCTCTGATTTCGATAAATTTGCTGTCAATAACCTGTTCAAAGCTCAGGAGCGTCATGAAGAGCATTTCGGATATATCGAATTTCTGCGGCTTGAGGTCGAGCTCGCCCGCCTCGATTTTGCTCATGTTGAGCATACCCGTCACAAGTCTTGAAAGGCGTTTGACCTCATCGGAAACGATTTTGAGATACTGCTTTTCCTTGTCCTCGCTTATCGTACCGTCAAGGATACCGTCGATGAATCCGCCGATGGTTGTCATCGGAGTTTTCAGCTCGTGGGAAACGTTGGCAACGAAGCTTCTGCGTGACATTTCGAGAGATGCAAGTGCCTGTGCCATGGTGTTGAAAGCCTGTACGAGCTCATCCACCTCGTCATGACCGAAGAGACGTATTCTGCCTCGTTTTATCGAAACACGGGTTGAAAAATCGCCCGTTGCGTACTGTTTTGCCGCCGCCGACATCTGCTGAAGCGGTTTTGCAAGACGGCGTGATACAAGATATACAATAATAAATGTGAGTGCAAGCGCAAAGAGTGCCGCGATGAAGAACATTCTGAAAATACCCGCGATATATGGCGTGAGTCCGCCGACAATCGGCTGAGTCGAAAAAACGTAGCCTGAAATTACTCCGTCAACCCTGACGGGTGCGGCGACTATGAAATGAATATCGCTCAGCGTACCGCCGAGGTCACCTGTTGATTTATAAATTCCTTTTGAAGCGGCTTCGAGTATGTTTTCGGGCACCTTATAATTGTTGTGAACAATGCAGTTGCCCGTGTAAAGAGCCATGTTGGACTGGAGGATTTCCTTGCAGTAAACAACCTCGCCGCGAAGGTTGGTGATAAAAATATCGCAGTCAACGGCATTTGAAATCTGCATGAGCGAGTTGCAGATAACGATAACCGAACCTCTGCTGCTTTCGCCCATGTAGTCCGATTCAAGAACGTCGCTGGTATTCTGTGCTATGCTCAGGGTGTTTTCAACGAGAAGGGCATTTTTGTCGTCCATCCAGAGCTTTGATACCAAAAGAAGCAAAGCCCCGCCTATAAAGACGAAGCTTGCAAGAATAATTGATATGGTTATGATGAAGTATTTGCGGAAAAGACCCGAATATTTTTTGCCGCGCATTTATTCTCAGTCCTTTGTTTCAAACTTGTAGCCTACACTCCATACGGTTTTGAGCTCCCATTTTTCCGAAACACCTTCAAGCTTTTCGCGAAGACGCTTGACGTGAACGTCAACTGTTCTTGAGTCGCCGTAATAATCAAAGCCCCATACCTCGTCAAGAAGCTGGTCTCTTGTGAAAACTCTGTTCGGATTGCTTGCAAGATGATAAATCAGCTCAAGCTCTTTGGGAGGTGTGTCAACCTTTTTGTTATCAACACGAAGCTCATAGTTTGTGAGATTGATTGAAAGCTTGTCGTAGCGGACTTCCTTGATATCTGCTGTCTGATTTGCCGAACCGCTTCTGCGGAGAACCGCCTTGACTCTCGCCATGACCTCTTTCGCATCAAAGGGCTTCACAACGTAGTCGTCGGCACCGAGCTCGAAGCCGAGAACCTTGTCGAAGGTTTCGCCCTTTGCGGTGAGCATGATGATGGGCTTATCGGAGAACTTTCTGACCTCTCTGCAAACCTGCCAGCCGTCAAGAACGGGAAGCATGATATCGAGAAGCATAAGGCTCGGTGAAAGCTCTTTGAAAGCAGTGACTGCGTCTGCGCCGTTGTGGGCAAGAGCAACTTCATAGCCTTCCTTTTCAAGATAAAGTCTTAAAAGCTCGCAAATATTGGTATCGTCGTCAACAACAAGAATTTTTTCTGCTGCCATAATTTTATCCCCCTCCAACTAATAATTTAGTTTACAAGTATAATTATACTCCGTTTTTTAACGAATTTGTGAATAGCCGTGAAATAATTTGTTACTTTTAGCCGCATAAATTAACAAATTATGAAATTTATTTAACCGAAAATCTGAAAACGGTGCAGGATGTGAACTTTTCGCCCGCATCGATTGTGCACTGCGGAAATTCGGGCATATTGGGTGTGTTGGGATAGAACTGTGTTTCGAGGCAGAAGCCTGCGTTTTTGATAATCTTTTCACCCTTCTTGCCGGGATTTGTGCCGTCAAGGAAGTTGCCTGTGTAAAGCTGAACGCCGCAAAGGTCAGTGAAAACCTCAAGAGTTCTTCCGCTTTCGGGGTCGTAAGCAACTGCGGCGGGGCCGTCGCCCTCGTTGAGGCAGAAGTTATGGTCGTAGCCCTTGCCGATAGCAAGCTGGTCATCCTCGGCATCGATATCTCTGCCGATGGGCTTTGAAGCTCTGAAATCAAAGGGAGTGCCCTCAACGGGTCTGATTTCGCCCGTGGGAATACTGTCCTCATCAACGGGAGTGTATGCGTCTGCGTTAATCATAAGCTCATGACCGAGAATATCGCCCTTGCCTGCAAGGTTGAAATATGCATGGTTTGTCATGTTGATAACAGTCTTTTTGTCGCTGACTGCGAAATAATCAACCTTGAGAGAGTTATCCTCGAAAAGTGTGAAGGTTACCTTGAAATCAACCTTGCCGGGAAATCCCATTGCGCCGTCGGGGCTTGAATAACTCATTTCGAGAGAGCAGTCGTCGATGATGATTGCCTTCCAGACTGCCTTTGAAAGCTCTGCACC
>JAZSDF010000169.1:0-23802 GCA_045531035.1 Acutalibacteraceae bacterium
TACTGGCCCACTTCAACCAACGGACTTCTCGCACCCGGTGCTTACGACTTCGGAACTGACGGCAGATATTATCCTCCTGTCGTAAATCCCGAGCCTGAACAGCCCGAGGTTCCCGATACTCCCGATGAGCCTGAACAGCCCGAGGTTAAAAATGGCATTTATTATGAAAACGGTAAGTACCGTTATTATAAAGACGGCGTTAATGATTGGAGCGCAGGTCTCGTAAAGCTTACTGATGAAAACGGAAAGGATTTCTATATCTACGTACGTTCCTCATCAGGTACTCTTGCTACAGGTGTTTACTGGCCTACCACAACCAACGGTCTCTTACCTGCCAAGGGTTACGACTTCGGTACAGACGGCAGATATTATCCTGCCTGATAAATTTGTAATAATATAATCCTGCTCACATAAAGTGGGCAGAGATTATTTAAAATAATTATAAATCAAGAAAGGAATGTTAACTATGAAAACAATATTTAACAAGCGTTTAATGGCATGTTTTCTTACGGTAATTATGCTGTTCAGTATGATGCCGATTGTTAATATTTTTGCGGCTGAGCCTACAGGAACATTATCGGTAGCTAACCTTGAAGTTACATATGAAAAAACAGCAGGCAATGCATCTACTTGTGAATTAAACGGAGATAAAATTATAGCAACCGCACAGAGCAAGTCTGGGATACTTTCTGCTAACAGAATTGCAGGTGAGACAAAAGTAATACTTAAAAACACCGGAAGCACTACTGATATACTTTCTTTTTCTTACGAAGGCAATGGAGTTGCGAGTATTACAATTGATAATGCTACTTGTGATTCTGGCTCAGGTAGTTTTGCCAAGGCTTTAGCTCAGAACGATACAGCAGAAATTGTGTTTGCATCAGCACAAGGTACTGTGAGTGAAAAACAAAAAGCTACATTAACAATTACCGATATTTCACTTTCCGCCGAAAAAAATGTTAATGTAACATTCAAGCATATAAACAACGGAACGTATACAGTTGATGGTACTGCCGTTAGTGCTGATACCGTAAAAACCAAGAAATCAACAGAAAGCTTTTCTGTTTCGGCTACTCCCGCAGATAATTATAATTTCTATGCATGGTATAATGAAACAACAGGTAAATATATCTCTTATGTTGCATCTGACAATATTACTTTAAATGATGATGCAGTAGTTTATCCTGTCTTTATTTCAAATACTGCCGCTTTGTTCGGTGTCGGAACTTCAAAATTTATCAATCTGACAGAGGCTTGTGAGTTCGCAACAACCTCGACAATCAAGACCGTTGTTCTTCTTAATAACGGTACAGTTACCGGCAGTCATACTATTCCGAAGGATATTACATTGCTTATTCCTTTCGATGATGCGAATACGGTTTATTATGATGAACCCGAATGTACCAGCAGCTTTTTAAATAATACTGCATGGGTTCAACCTACAGCTTACAGAACCCTTACACTTGCTTCTGATGCAAATATTACTGTCAACGGTGCTGTTTCAGTCAGCGGTAAGCACGCAGCATCAAACGGCGGTAAGCCTTACTGCGGTGCACCCACCGGTCCTGTTGGCTGGGTTAATATGCTCGAAGGCTCAGAGATAACCTTGAATAACGGTGCAAATCTTTATGTATGGGGCTTTATTCAGGGCGCAGGTGAAATTACTGCAAAGTCCGGTGCAACTGTTTATGAGAATTTCCAGTTTACCGACTTCCGCGGCGGAACCAATTTAACTGCAATTACCAACGAAGGTCTGGTTTTTCCGATAAATCAGTATTATGTTCAGAATATTGAAGTTCCTACTGTATATGAAGCCGGAGCAAAAGAGACCCTTTATACATCTGCTTATGCATCAAGTATGTTAGTTGGCGGTACAGCACCCTTTATAGGAGAGGGTGGTATGTTTGTTGTTAATGACGGATATATTGTAAAGGACTATATAGAAGGCAGAGACCGCTTGCAGGTTGATGTTTTTGGCGGCATTACTATGAGCAGTATGACTGTTGAAGTCAGTATTAAGGTCGATTCTTCAAACTATATACTTCCGATTACAAATAATATTACAATTAATATAAATTCCGGTACAACAACCCTTGGACAGAGTGTCGCCTTACTTCCCGGTGTTGAAATGTCTGTTGCTGAAGATGCAAATTTAGTTGTTGATAAAAACAGTAAAGAAACACTTAATGATTATAATTCAGGTGGCTACCATTTAGTTGTATATGACCGTGATGAATGGTTTTACGGTTTAAATATTGAGACCGGTGAAATTGTAGAAAATACTCAGTATGCCTTCGGAAGCCCCGTTACAGGCTTATACCCCTTACCATACGCTCCCGGCAGAACATATAACCGCACAGCAGATAAAGATTTAAACGATGCAGTTCTCGATGTTAACGGCAAAATTATTTTAAACGGTTACCTTTATACTACTCATGGAGGCGGTGCAATTAAGTCTTCTCAAAAAACCGGTGAAATCGTAATGCAGAGCGGCTCGGGTCCTGATCTTTTAACTTTCCAGGCAAAAGATGGTGAATCGTTAGGTATTATGATGAATTCTGCTGCACTTATGAACGGTGACGGCTCTTATCTTATGACAGGACCTACAAATTTGGATGAGAACATTCCTGGTACCGAACCCGGCACTACCTATCAATACTGTGCAACTCATGATTGTTGGTACACAGGTGAATGTGAAAAGTGCAATGCAACTTACACCATTACCTGGATGAACGGTTCTGTTTCTCTCGGCAGTGCTGAAGTTGAAGCAGGCACAGTTCCTGCTTATCCCGGTAATACACCCACTAAGGCAGCTGATGCAGCTAATCACTACACATTTGAAGGCTGGTCAAATAAAGACGGCGGTGAAGCTATTACTCTTCCTGCAGTAACAGGAGAGGCTACTTATTATGCTGTGTTCAATGCTGAAGCGCATGCTGACTCGGATAAGGTTGCACTTGAAGGTAAGCATTACTGTGATAAGTGTTCCTATCTGATGTACAGCTGCTCCGATGCATCCGGTGACCGTGATCATGAGTGTGATTATGGATGCGGCAGAAAATTATCCGAATGTTCAGGCGGTACAGCCACATGTAAGGTGCAGGCTAATTGTACTGAATGTGGTCAGCCTTACGGTAAGTTCGCAGAACACAAATATAACAGTGTAGTAACAGCTCCTACCTGTTCAGAAGGCGGTTACACCACCTACACCTGTTCAGTATGTAATGAAAGCTATGTTTCAGACAAAGTTGATGCTCTGGGTCACAAATATAACGGTGTAGTAACAGCTCCCACATGTACTGAACCCGGTTACACCACCTACACCTGTTCAGCATGTAATGATAGCTATGAAGCTGATCCTGTTGCAGCTACCGGTCACAGCTATGATAACGGTGTTATAGTAAAAGAACCCACATGTAATGATTCAGGTTCTAAGAAATTTACATGCGGTACGTGCGGCGACTTCTACACAGAAGCTGTTTCAGCTAAGGGTCACGAAAACATAGTTGATGTGGAAGAAAAGGCTCCTACTTGTACCGATACAGGTCTCACAGCAGGTAAAAAGTGTTTAGACTGTGGTGAATTCACCGAAGCACAGACAGAAATTCCTGCACTCGGCCATGACTATAAATCAGTAGTAACAGCTCCTACCTGCACAGCAGGCGGTTACACAACCTATACCTGTTCAAGATGCGGTGGCAGCTATGTGGCTGATGAAGTTGATGCAAAAGGCCATACCTATGATGTTACTTACAGTTGGGAAAAGGTCTCCGATTCCGATTGGAAATGTACTGCTACAGCTACTTGTGCATGCAATGATGTACAGACTGAGTCCGTCAATGCTACAGCTACTGTAACCAAGAACGCAACATGTACGGAACCCGGCAATAAGGTTCTTCATGCATCATTTAAGGCTGAGTGGGCTGTATCTCAGGAAAAGGAAGAAGTAATTCCTGCACTCGGCCACGACTATAATCCAGTAGTAACAGCTCCTACCTGTACAGCAGGCGGTTACACAACCTATACCTGTGCAAACTGTAGTGACAGCTATGTGGCTGATGAAGTTAAATCAGAAGGACATAAGTATGATGCAGTGGTAACAGCTCCCACCTGCACAGCAGGCGGTTACACAACTTACACCTGTTCAGTATGCGGTGACATTTATGTGGGTGATACAGTTTCTGCGCTCGGCCATGGTAATATTAAAGGCTTAACCTATACAGACCTTAAAGACGGTAACCATTCCGTAACATGTAATGACTGTGATACCGTTACTGTAGCAAGTGAAGCTCACAGCTATGATGAAGATACACACATATGTAAATGTAAGGCTGTAGAAACATTTGAACTTACAATTGAATATATTGTCGTAAATGATGACAAAACATGGAACCATGAAGAAAAGACAATAAAAGTTCCTTACGGTGCAAACATTTATAATGAGCTTGCAAAAGAATCTGGTTTCTATAAAAAAGGCGAAAAGGTATTTGTTAACGATCCTTACGGTTATAAAGGCGAGATTGAGATTCACGGTTGGCTCGATTTTGATGCTTGGGATAATTTGGATGAAAATTCAACAATGCCCGCTAAGAATTTACATATATATCAGGAACACGGCAATTACGGTTGGGAATATTTTGAAGGCTCAGGCTTAGCGTACTATGACGGCGGTTCTTATCTTGAAGGCTGGAATTATATCGAAGAAGATTATGACGGTGTAGATGGCGGAGCATGGTATTACTTTGAAATGAAGGAATCTGCAGCAGGACATTCAATCGGAATTCGTGCTGAAGGTATTACCCGTGCACTATATCCCACCGAGGAAATCGACGGTGTGAAGTATGAGGCTGATAAGGAAACTCTTGATTACTGTGAGAGCAAAGATAAAAATTTCATCGATGCTGAAAGCGGTCTCTTCCTCTTCGGCGAAGACGGTAAGTTCCTCAATGATTTCACAGGTATTAAAGAGTATAAGGATGCAGACCGTTATGTTGAAAACGGCTTTATGAAATGGCATCCCGGCGTTGTCAATGTTGACGGTGAGTATTACTACTTCATCGGTGACGAAGCAGTGGGCGGTAATGTTCCTGCAAACGGTGATACTTATATTATAAGAAACAACGGCTCTGACGGCTTTAAGCAGAATGATATTTACAACTTCAAAAACGGCAAGCTCAGCGGTGCTGACGGTATCGTAGACGGTAAGTATTATAATGGCTCCAAGCTTATGACAGGTAATGGTTTGACAGAGCTTGATGATAAGTATATTTATGTTCGTTCAAACGGCGAAGTAGTTGCAAATCATAAATATTGGATCGGCGATAATGAATTTGGTATCGTTCCCGGTTTCTACGATTTCGATGCTGACGGTTATATGATCGACATCAAGACTACCGATAAGGAAGGCATCTTCTTTGAAGACGGCGCTTACTATTACTATGAAAACGGTGTTCCTGCATATATGGGTCTTATCAATTACACGGGTACGGCGGATAACGGCACTGTTTATGAAAACGACTGGATTTATGTACGTTCTAACGGACAGCTTGCTACAGGCGAATACTGGACAACAAAGAATAACAGCGAGTTCAAGACTCAGACATACATCTTTGATGAATTCGGCAAGATGGTACGTAAAGACGGTATAATCGAAGAAAACGGAAATCTGTATTATTACGTAAGCGGTATCAAGCAGAAGGGCTTAGGCTTAATTGAACTTGAAGGTAAGTACTACTACGTAAGAACTGCAGGTGAGCTTGTAAGAAACAGAGAATACTGGATTACAAATGTTAACGAAACCGGTGTTATAGCTCAGAGCTACTTCTTCGATAACAACGGTGTAATGCAGGATGTTGTTTTCAGTAAGAGTGAAACAGTAAACGGTGTTGTAGACGGTTACTATTACGAAAACGGTAAGATTGTTTACGGCGCAGGTCTTGTTGAACTTGACGACGGAAGCATAATTTATGTGCGCTCTAACGGACAGCTCGCAACAGGTGTTTATTGGCCTACCACACTTAACGGTGTACTTCCCGCAGGAAAGTATGATTTTGGTACTGACGGAAGACTGGTAACCCAATAAAACTGACTGTAAAAGTTAATAAAGGCGCTCTATGCCTCATGACATAGAGCGCCTTTTATAAGATGAAAAACCGTGAAAGAAAGTAGGTAAGTTTTTGCCTGTTTTCTTTTGTGATTTTTAAAAAAATGATGGAGGAATGGGAATGATAAAGCTTCTTCGGTATATTAAACATACTCCTGAAAGACTTAAACGCAGATATAATTATGGTAAATTCAAAAAGTTTTCTCAATTCGGCAAAAATCTTGAATTGAATTCCCGTTCTGATTGTGTAGCTGATAAAAGCGGAACGATAAAGATAGGCGACAACTGCAGAATATTTTGCAGATTGCTTACTCAGGATGACGGTAATATAATTATCGGTAATAACACATGTATGTACGAACGTACTTTTATTGGAAGTGTGAATAAAATTACCATAGGAAACGGTGTTATAATTTCTAATCATGTTCATATTTTTGATAATAATAATCATCCTACATCTCCCGAAACACGAAAGAGAATGGCTGAAAGCGGTTTTGACGGTGAAGTCTGGCGTTGGAAGTATGCAGACAGTGCACCTGTTATAATTGAAGATAATGTGTGGATTGGTGAATATTCAGCAATTATGAAGGGTGTGCATATTGGAAAAGGCTCAATTGTGGCAGCACACTCCGTTGTTACAAAGGATGTTCCTGATTATTCAATCGTTGCAGGAAATCCTGCGAGAGTGGTGAAAAGACTTGAAAGTGAATAACAAGTTAAAAGGTGCATCGACAGATGCTTTAATGCTAACTTTTGCTAAAATAATTACAATGGCTCTTGGTTTGGTTGTTACACGCCTTTTGTCTGAGCATCTCTCTGTTTACGATTACGGAATCTATTCTCAGGTTTTGCTGATCATTTCAACAGTTTCTTCATTAACTGTTCTCGGAATGATGGATGGGGTTAATTTCTTTTATTGCAGTGAGTCTGATTCAGATAAACGTGAGTCTTATGTTGCAACCATTTTTTCAATGCAATGTATCGTTGGTGCCGTTGCCGGATGCTGCATAATGCTGTCAAGTTCGTTGATATGTAAATATTTCGATAATACAGATATAAAAAATCTGCTTGTTTTTGCAGCTGTTACACCTGTGTTGCAAAATTTAATCGGTATAACTCAGGTTCTGATGGTTTCGATCGGTAAAGCAAAAATGCTTGCTGTAAGGAATCTGGTTATATCTTTAATAAGGCTTGCCACGGTTATATTTGTGATAGCTACTGTAAGCAGTATTTCTGTTATTTTAACTGTAACTGTAACTCTTGACATTGTCCAGCTTTTACTTTTTGGAATAATATTAAAAAAGAACAGGTGCAGTATTAATTTTAAAAAAACAGACTTCAGGTTGAGCGCAACCATATTAAAATACAGCGTGCCAATGGCTGTGTTTACTACTGTTAATGCCTTAAACCGAGATATAGATAAGTATCTTATATCCTTGCTGACAGATACTGAGACATTAGCAATATATACCAATGCTTCAAAAGCGTTACCTTTTGATATAATAATGGCATCTTTTTGTACAGTTTTAGTTCCCAAAATTACAAAATTGATTTCTGAAAATGAAAATAGTGAAGCGGCAGGTTTATATAAGAATTTTTTAAAGGTTTCATATGTTACTACGGGAATTTTGTGTGGTGCTGCTATCTCTGGCGCACCTCAGCTTATGAAATTTCTTTATTCAGAAAAATACATCAACGGACTTCCGGTATTTTGTATTTATATTTTGGTTGATTTGTTGCGATTTACTAATATAACTCTAATTTTAAGTGCAGCCGGAAAAACCAAGTGGTTGATGGTTTCGGGTATTATTGCGTTAGGCTTTAATGCTTTTCTGAATGTTGGATTATACTATGTTTCAGGAGTAATAGGTCCTGCAATTGCAACATTGGTAACCACTGCATTGTTAGGTGTCTTTATGCTGAAGAAAAGTGCGCATGTTTTAAATTCTAAAATCAGCGATTTCTTTGATTTTAAGCATCTTTTAGTTTTCTTGCTCGAAAGTTCGGTGATTGTTTTTGTTATGATACATTTCCGTGAGTGGTTGAGCGGAATGGGAATTCATTATTTTGGTGTGCTTGTAATAATTGGTTTTGTTTATGTTCTTTCTATGATGCTCTTGCAGGGAAAACATCTGCTTTATGTGTTAAAGAATATGGATTCCGTAAAAAATCATAGTTGAAAAAGAAGAGTCGATGATAATTTTACCTTTTGTTAGCATAATTATGTTTGCAAATAATATTTCAACTGATAGTATATAACTTTTGTTGACAGTGATGACTGGGCAGAAAATGATTTCGTTTCTTATAAGTGTTTATATTTCGTTGAATAAAAAGGAAGGATAATAAAATGAAAAAGCTTTCCAGAAAAATAGGGGCAATTATATATTACTTTTTCGCACAGCATCTTCCCTCATCTACGTCGGGATTGAAGATTGGTCAGAAGGCAATCCGTGCTTTTTGCGGAAAGCTTATGCTTAAGAAATGTGGTAAAAAGGTAAATATAGAGCATGGTGCAAAGTTTTCATCGAAGACATCTTTGGGTGATTATTCGGGAATTGGAATAAACGCCCGTATTCACGGAGACTGTACCATAGGAGACCATGTAATGATGGGACCTGATGTGGTTATTATAACCAGCAATCATTCCTTTGACAGGACTGATATACCGATGATGTTTCAGGGCTTTGAAGAGGAACGTCCTGTAATTATCGGAAATGATGTGTGGATAGGAGAAAGAGTTATCATTCTTCCCGGTGTTCATGTTGGTGACGGAGCGATACTTGCAGCGGGTGCTGTGGTTACCAAGGATGTACCGCCTTATGCCATTTTTGCAGGTGTTCCTGCAAAAATTATTAAAATGAGAAAATGATATTTAGAGTTTAAAATTCATTTAATGAGGTGTATTTAATGGAAAAAAAAGTAGATATTACAGAAGAACTGATAATTGAATCCGATGATAATGAAATAATTAATACAGATTCCCATGAGAATAGTTATCATTCACACAGTTCTCACCATAGTCATCATCACCATCACAGTCATAAACATCATCATTCTTCCTCTAAAAAAAGCAATAAAAGAAAGAAACAGTATCGTAAAGAAAAATTCGAACAGTTTATAAGACACAATAAAAAATATATTGCTTATTGTATTGTTTCTATTGTTGTGTTTATGTTTATGATTTTTGTAGGAAGATACTTTGATAAAATCAAAACAGTTAATCCGCAAGCAGAAAGTACAGATGAGTATTTGTCGGGCATAAAAACTCAGGTTTCACATCTTCAGGTGGATGTTCCATTCTTTGCTGATGAGGTTGTAATTGTAAGTCCTGCAGTGGAAGCTTTTATGAAGTCTGAGCCGGGTACATCTGTGAATGATATTTATAACATATATAAAACTGCAGATTCACGGCTGGATATAGGTATGCCGGTTGAGATTTCTTATAATGTGTCTATGTCTCCTGACGGCTACAATGTAAAAAAAGCCGAGGTGCTGGTTTCTGATAACGAAAAATTTGTGAACCCCTCCATTTTTAGTCTTGAGGGACATGAAACAAAAGTGGATGTTTACAATCTTAAAACAGGCACAAAATATTATTACAGAATAAATCTGACTTTTACAAATAATGTTGAAACTTCTGTGAGCGGTAATTTTATAACTGCTGAGGGTCCACGTGTGCTTTTTGTTGATGGGGTTTATAATATGAGGGACATAGGCGGATGGAAAACGGTTAACGGAAAAACAGTAAAACAAGGCCTGCTTTACAGAGGTTGTGAAATTGACGGAGCTGTTGAGCCGAAGTATACAATCACAGATAGAGGTATTAATACAATGCTTAGAGAGCTCGGTATAAAAACTGATATGGATCTGAGAGCTGAAAGTGATAACATTTATGGTACAAATGTGCTGGGCACTGGCGTAAAACATAATTATTATGCAACCAATATGTATTCAACAATACTTAACAATGAAGTAAGTAAAGAAAATATTAGAAGAGTTTTCTCGGATCTTGCAGACAAGAATAATTATCCGATTTATATGCATTGTACTTATGGACAGGACAGAACAGGAACAGTGTGTTATCTGCTTGAGTCTTTATTAGGTGTAAGCGAAGAAGATATGATGAAGGATTATCTTTTATCGGGTCTTCATCACGGTGATGTTTACGGCGGTAAAGAGCCCATGGAAGAATTTGTTGCAAATCTTAAGAAATTCCCTGGTATTTCGATGAGTGAAAAAGTAGAACATTATCTTATTTCAATAGGTGTTACAGATAAAGAAATAAATAGCATAAGAAGCATTTTTCTTGGAAATTAATTTGAAGAGTGTAATTGAAATAATATTCGAATGATGAGAACAGCGTGCGGATTACTGCACGCTGTTTTTACATTCAAAACTTCTAAATAATGAAAATAATTAATTTAATAAAACCGAATGGATTACAACAATAATAAAACAACCGCAAAATGAATATAAAGGGTGAAGATGAGCCTGTGCAACATGATTTTTCAAACGTTGCAAAGCACAAAAAACGCACGCTTGTGTTTTTGACAGCACATTACAGCTTCTTGAATCACAAACGAAAGCAGCCAAAACCGTTGATATGTAAGAGGTTTACTCCAACCGTTTCTCTAAATCTAACATAGCGGAAATGTAGTTTTCTGACTGTGTCAACGGTGTCTGTAACGGGCGACTTCACGGATACGCATTGTACGGCGGACTTATTTGGTAAAATAAATGTTGCAAATTCAAAGGGATTATCTCCTGCTCCTAAAAATAAAAACGGTAACGTGCTTGAGGAAAGGCAGATAACTGTTCACGATTCACTTATCGGCAAAGAAATCACCGTTGAATTTTCAGACGGTTCAAAGATTACCGTAACAGCTGAGGATAACGAAGTTTCTGTTTATGCACCGAAGGATGAAACTGTTACAAATGCGGAAGATTTGGTAACAGGCTACTGTGACCATATGTGCCATCAGGGCGGAATTATGGGCTTCTTCTGGAAGATAGTCAATTTCTTCTCAAAGCTTTTCGGCACAAATCCCGTTTGCAAATGTGGGATGACTCATTATTAATTGATTAATCGAAAAGCCGACGGATTAACCCCCGTCGGCTTTATGTGTTTCTCCCTGAAAAACGAAAATCCATAAAATGTTATTTATTATTAATTTTACATAATGGATTTTATATTTTGGTTGATGTTTGGTGATTGATGTGATAAAATGAAAACCGACATGCGGATTTACAGCATTTATTCAAAACAAGGAGAAATATATGGCCTCACCGAATTTCAAACGAACAAAGCTTGCTTGTTATACGGCATATTTTACGATGTCGTCGGTATTCAGCTTGCCACCGCTTCTTTTTGCGGCACTTCAGGATATGTATGGCATTTCTTACACTCTTCTGGGCACTCTCGTGCTTACGAATTTCTGCACACAGCTGATTGTTGACCTGATTTTCACCGCTTTTTCAAAGTATTTCAACGTGAAAAAGGTTGTCAGAATAATGCCTCTCATCACATCGGCGGGGCTTCTGGTTTATGCCCTTTCGCCGACAATTTTTCCTCAGAATATTTATATCGGACTGCTCATCGGAACGGTGCTTTTCTCGGTATCGGCGGGTCTTTCGGAGGTGCTTTTAAGCCCCGTTATCGCCGCGATACCGTCTGATAATCCGCAGAAGGACATGAGCCTTCTCCACTCGCTATATGCTTTCGGAGTTTTTACGGTTGTTGTTGTGAGCACTCTTTTTCTCAGGCTTTTCGGCAAGGAAAACTGGATGCTTCTCACCCTCTTCTGGGCGGCGCTTCCCGTTCTTGCGGCGATTCTTTTCATGCTTTCTCCCATGCCCGACATGGATGTTTCCTCGTCATCGGAGGGGACGAAGGGCACAAAACGCAGAACCCTTGCGCTTGCAATATGCGTAGGCTCGATTTTCTTCGGAAGCTGCGCTGAAAATGCAATGAGCAACTGGGTTTCAACCTTCATGGAAAATGCACTTCAGATTGACAAAACTCTCGGTGATATTCTCGGCGTGGCGATGTTTGCGATTCTTCTCGGAATTGCGAGAATTTCCTATGCGAAATTCGGTAAAAACATCATGCGTGTGCTCCTTGGCGGAATGATAGGTGCGGCGGTTTGCTATATCATTGTCGGACTTACTTCAAACGTTATTTTTGCATTTCTTGCCTGCGTTATGACGGGACTTTTCACCTCGATGCTCTGGCCCGGAACACTCATCATGATGGAAGAAAACCTTCCCGGTCTCGGAGTTGCGGCATATGCTCTTATGGCATCAAGCGGAGACCTTGGTGCTTCGATTGCGCCTCAGCTTCTCGGCATTGTTGTTGATAAGGTTGCGGAGAGCGAATTTGCACTTGAACTCGGAATAAAACTGTCCCTTGATGCCGAACAAATCGGACTCAAGACAGGTATGCTTGTGACCGCAGTTTTCCCGATTCTCGGCACGGCTGTGCTCATTTTTGCAATGAGATATTTCAAAAGGATGAAGAATACATAATATGTTTACAATGCTTGTCTCAATCTTTACATGGGTTGCGTTTTTGTGGATATGGTTTATCGTATCCGCCGCCGTGGGGATTTATATATTAATCGATTCGAAAAAACATAAAATGAACACCGTTTTATGGGTTGTAATCGGTCTTGTTTTCAACGTTTTCGGTCTTTGTGCTTATTTTATCGCAAGAAATAAAACAGATAAAAGGTATTGTCCCGTATGCGGCGCAAAAACCGAGGAATGGGACACATTCTGCCCGCAATGTGATGCAAAGCTTGAAGCGGTCAGGCCGAAAATGAAGTTTGTAACAAAAGCATTTATAGCTGTTTGTACGGCGGTTGCCGCAATGGTACTTATCGATTATATTTTTACGGCATTGTGGCATTGATTGCATCGGCAAAACAAGTCCGTTTTATGGGACTGAATATGTGATAATATGAAACCGAAGCAGAGATAATGCTGCTTCGGTTTTTACTCTCTTTCTTTGCCGCCGCAGGGGATTTTCCTCTGCGGTGCTTTTTTAAAATTTTAATTAGTTGAAAAATTTTTGAATATATGTTACAATGTAAATACTATTGTTCACAAAACAATAAAAAACGGGGTAAAAAACAGTTATCTGAAAAGGAGGACAAAATGGCAAGTGATACAAAAAACCTGATATATTACACCTTTATCGACCTTCTGCACACAAAGCCGTTTGACAAAATAACGGTTCGTGATATCGTTGAGGCTTGTGATATCAACAGAAACACATTCTACTATTATTACAGTGATATCTATGATTTGCTTGAAGAAATTTTTACCAAAAAAATTAATGAGATGCTTGACGGACACAAGGAAGGAATATCGTGGATTACGGCGTTCATAAAAATTGCCAACGAAGCATATGAACATAAGAAAATGATTTATAACATATGCTCCTCACGAAGCTATGAATATCTTGAGAACTATATGTACAGAGCGTGCAATCAGATTACCGTCGATGTAGTCAGAAGTCTTGCCAGGGATATGAAAGTGCCCGACGAGGATATTGAATTTATTGCATCCTTCTATGAATACGGTTTTGTAGGTGTTATTTCCGAATGGTTCAAAACAGGCATGAGAGAGGACCCCTTACAGCTTGCCTCACAGCTTTGGCTTGTTGTTGATAACATGAGATATGCGCTCAAGAGAAGTCAGAGAAGAATGAAAAGCAGGATAGAAAATGAAGATATTGTTTGAGGATAAACATATCGCTGTTTGCCTTAAGCCCTCGGGAGTTTTAAGCCAGAACGGTGACGGCAGCGATATGATTTCCGTGCTGAATACTCATTTTTCGGAAAACGGTGAAAAGGCAGAGGCATTTCCCGTTCACCGTCTTGACAGGGAGACGGCGGGAGTTATGGTTTATGCCAAAAGCTCAGAATCGGCGGCGGCACTTTCAAAGCAGATTGAGCAGAATACTGTGAAAAAGCATTATTACGCCGTTGTGAAGGGATGTCCTGAAGAAAAAAGCGGAGTTCTCAGTGATTTGCTTTTCAGGGATAAGCAGAAAAACAAATCCTATACCGTGAAAAGAATGAGGAAGGGCGTGCGTGAAGCCTCGCTCGAATATGAGGTTATTGGTGAAAACGGCGGTTTTTCAATGCTTGATATCCTTCTTCACACGGGCAGAACCCATCAGATAAGAGTGCAGTTTTCAAGCAGAAAAATGCCGCTTTACGGCGACGGAAGGTACGGCGGCGGTGCAGGAAATCTTGCGCTTTTTGCTCACACGCTTGAATTTTGCCATCCCGTCACCGGAGAAAAGATGATTTTTTCGGATAAGCCGGATATGACGGCTGAACCGTGGAATATGTTTTGAAAAAACAGTTTTACAGGGTGAATATAACTAAAAAAGGAGCTGACTCGTTGTTCATTAACGAGAACGGCTCCTTCTTTTTGTTCAATTGATTAACCCTTCATTTTTGCCACTTCATTTATCGGCATAACAATATATTTGAGTGCGCTTTCGTTATTGATGAGGTTGTAGATTATATCGGAGATTTCATCAACCGATTCAACCATTCCGTTGTCAAACCAAAGCTTGAAAACCGAGAGAATTGCGCCGACATAATAATGAACGGCATATCTGCCCTCTTTTGCTGTTGCGGCGATGGGGAAATAACTGTATACTCTTTCCTCGAGCATTTTTGTCAGCAGGTGGGAAAGCCCCGCATCGTAAACAGCTTGAATAACATCGGCGTTTTCCTGAAAAAAGCCCGAAACATAGCCGATTGCACCTCTGAAGGTTTCCGCCTTTTCTCCTCTTACCTCGTCAAGCAGATGTTTTTCCATGTCGATAAGATGCTTGATAAGAATTTCATCCTTGCTTTTATAGTTGCGGTAGTATGCCATTCTTGACACGCCCGCAAGGTTGGTTATGTCCGTTATCGAAATGCTGTCGTAGCTTTTTGTCTGCATAAGACGGAGCAGAGCGGTTACGATACATTCTTTTGTCAAAGTGTTGATATCATTCTTTTTTTGCATTACATTTTCCTCTGATTTGTAACATTTAGTAAATTTTTTATAAAATGTATTATTTTGTTATTGATTTGTTCATAAACTAATGTTAAACTTGCAACTGTTACAAGTGTAACAGTTGATAAACTATTTGTCAAGGGGATTTTATATTTTATGCTGAAATTAAAAAATATCGTCAAGGAGTATGTTGCGGGTGACAGCAAGGTAGTCGCACTTAAAGGTGTTAACATTCAATTCCGCAAGAGTGAGTTTGTGTCAATCCTCGGTCATTCGGGCTGCGGCAAAACAACTCTGCTCAATATCATTGGCGGTCTTGACCAGTATACAACGGGCGACCTTATCATCGAAGGAAAATCAACCAAGGATTTCAGGGACGGCGACTGGGACAGCTACCGTAATCACTCCATAGGTTTTGTTTTCCAGAACTATAATCTCATTCCTCATCAGAGCGTGCTTTCAAACGTTGAGCTTGCGCTGACTCTTTCGGGCGTTTCGAAGAGCGAACGAAGAGAGAAGGCAAAGGCGGCGCTTGAAAAGGTAGGTCTCGGCGACCAGCTTTCAAAGAAGCCCAACCAGATGTCGGGCGGTCAGATGCAGAGAGTTGCAATCGCAAGAGCTCTTGTCAATGACCCCGAAATTCTTCTTGCCGATGAACCGACGGGCGCACTTGATACTGAAACAAGCGTTCAGATTATGGACCTTCTCAAGGAAATCTCCGAAGAAAAGCTTGTTATTATGGTAACCCATAACCCCGAGCTTGCAGAGGAATATTCAACCAGAATAATCAGACTTGTTGACGGCAATATCGTTGACGACTCAAATCCCTGCAACACAGAGGACGTTGAGCGCAAGGAAAAGACAAGGGCGGAAAAGAAATCGGAGAAAAAAGCGGCAAAGCAGATGCCCAAAAAGCCTTCAATGTCGTTCTTCACGGCTCTTTCTCTTTCACTCAACAATCTTATGACCAAGAAGATGAGAACATTCCTCACTTCCTTTGCGGGAAGCATCGGCATCATCGGTATCGCTCTCATTCTCTCGCTTTCCAACGGTTTTCAGGCATATATTGATTCAATTCAGCAGGAAACTCTCACATCATACCCCGTGATGATAGAGAAAACCGCAATGGATATGAACGCAATGCTCGGCGGAATGACGGGCACCGTTTCGGGAGAAGTGAACCACGGACTTGACAAGGTTTATTCAAACACAATGTCATCGAGTATGATGGAAGCTTTCACGGCGGAAATTCATCAGAATAATCTCGGCGAGTTTAAGAAATACATTGAAAGCGAACAGAGTACAATCAAAAACTATTCAAGCAGCATCAAATACAGCTACGGCGGAACACTTAATATTTTTGCTTCCGATATAAGCAACGGCATCAATCAGGTATTCCCCAGCCCCGTAATCGGGCTTATGGAAACAATGATGGGAAGCATCAACATGGGCGGTATGCAGCTTGATAATTCCGCAATGGCTTCAATGCAGACGATGATGAACTCATGGCAGGAGCTTATTGACAATCAGGCGATGCTTGAGGATCAGTATGAAATCGTCAGAGGAGGCTGGCCGCAGGCGTATAACGAGGTTGTTCTTATTATCGACAAGAACAACGAAATCAGCGATATTGCCATTCAGGGTCTCGGTCTTGCAACAAGTCAGGACATGATGCAGGCATTTATGGCAATGCAGAGCGGCGAAGAATATACCCCCAAGACATATGAAATTGAATATGACGATATTCTCAATATGACCTTCAAGCTTGTGCTTGAGCCCGATTATTATTCATATAACGAAGAAACAAAGACATGGGATGATATGCACGGCGATGACCTCTATGTTCAGAATCTCATCAAGAACGGAGAGGAAATCAAAATTGTCGGTATCGTAAGACCCGCAGACGATTCTATCATGGTACAGACCCTGGGTGCAATCGGCTACACCTCGGAGCTTACAAAGCATGTTATCAACGCAACAAACGAATGTGAAATCGTTAAACAGCAGAAGGCAAATCCAGAAATTGATATATTTACGGGCATACCTTTTGCTAATGCTGAAATCAACAAGCTTAAGGCAGAGGCAAGTGCACAGGCTGTTGCTCCTGCGGTAAAGGGTGTATCGCTTGACCCGCAGATTGATTCCTCAATTGAGGCAGTTGCGGATACCGCTCCTTCTGCAAGCCCGATGAAGCTTACGGGAAATGCTCCCAAGGCAACTCCTACCGCAACGGCTGGTATGCCCGATTTCAGTCAGTTCCCTTCAATTACAGAAGAGGAAATTTATGCTGAAATTGATAAGAACTACAGCGGTGAAGAAGCTGAAAAAATGAAGCGCACAGTTGAGCTTATGCTTAAGAGCATGCTTTCGCTTTCCGAAAGGAACGAGCTTGTCGGATATCTTGACGAGATGCTTGCAGGTCAGGAAATTGAGGGAATGGGACAGATAAGCGGTTCACAGGCTCTCTCTTTCCTTCAGATGATGGATAAGGAAACAAAGCTCAAGATGCTCAATGCAATTATGAGCGGTGAATTCGGTGAGGTTGCTCCTCCGCCCTCAAACGGAGAGGAAACTCCGGGCGAGGACAAACCCAACGAGGATAAACCCTCCGAAGGTAAGAAGCCCGAAGCGGTTGAACCCGAGCCCGAACCCGAACCTGAGCCCGAGCCTCAGCCCCTCACAACAAGCTATGAAGAGGCGCTCCATCTTCTCGGTGTTGCAGACCTTGACAACCCCACATCAATCTATATTTATCCCAATGACTTCGAGTCCAAGGATTTGATTTCCGATGAAATCGAGAGATATAACGCTAATGTAAGTGAGGAAAAGAACGAGATAAAGTATACCGACTATATCGGACTTCTTCTTTCCTCGGTAACAACAATCATCAATATCATTTCTTATGTTCTTATTGCTTTCGTTGCAATTTCACTGGTTGTTTCATCGATTATGATAGGCATTATCACCTATATTTCGGTTCTTGAAAGAACAAAGGAAATCGGTATTCTCCGTGCAATCGGCGCATCAAAGAGAGATATTTCCCGAGTATTCAATGCTGAAACGCTCATTGTGGGATTTGTTTCGGGTGCACTGGGTATCGGTTCAACGGTACTGCTTATTCTCCCGATAAATGCCATTATCGAGCACCTCACAGCTATTCCCAATGTTGCACAGCTTCCCGTTAACGGTGCAATCGCACTCGTTATCATCAGCATGGTGCTCACTCTTGTTGCGGGACTTGTTCCGTCAAGAATCGCTTCACGCAAAGACCCTGTAGAGGCACTCAGAACAGAATAATTATTAAAGGACTGCTTCGGCAGTCCTTTAATAATTATCATTGATTTTTTTCTGTATATAAATTATAATTATAATGTATAACTATACCGACGGAGGTACTCTTATGACAAAATCTGTTGAAGTTTTTGAGAAAACCTATAAAAAACAGGCTCAGTATACTGCTTTCACACCTTACCGAATCTGCCCTATAGGTGCGCACAGCGATCATCAGCTCGGTAAAATCACGGGTTTTGCCATTGACAAGGGAATACACATTGCTTACGGTCCCAAGGAAAACGGTGTCGTAGAAATAAAATCCTTGCAGTTTGACAAAAGAGCGCAGTGGCACGTTTCTGCAACTCCCGAAACGGCGCAGGGCGACTGGGCAGATCATCTCCGAGGTGCAACGATTGCACTCAACAAGCGTTATCCTCTTCGCAGAGGTCTTTGTGCTGTTGTTGACGGCGAACTCCCTATTGGCGGTCTTTCATCGTCCGCGGCGGTAATCATCACATTTTTGTCCGCTCTTTGCACGATGAACTCAATTGAGCTTACTCCCGCCGAGCTTATCACCATTTCTCAGGAAGCAGAGAATGAATATGTCGGCGTTTCCTGCGGAAAGCTTGACCAGTCTTGCGAAGTATACTGCAAAAAAGACCATCTTTTGTATATGGATTTGCAGAACGATACTTACGAGCTTATCCCTCAGCATCCCGACATGAAGCCCTATAAAATTGCAATATTCTTCAGCGGTATTGAACGCAGTCTTGCAGGCTCGGCGTTCAATATGAGAGTTGATGAGTGCAGAAGTGCCGCCTATGCCCTCAAGGCTTATGCAGGCATGGAATACGGCAAGTTTGAGGAAACAAATCTCCGTGATGTGCCTTATGAGGTGTATCTTGAATATAAAGACAAGCTTCCAGAAAACTGGCGCAAACGTGCCGAGCATTGGTATACGGAATTTGACCGTGTGCATAAGGGTGCAGAGGCATGGCGCAGAGGTGATATCGAGGAATTCGGCAGACTTTCCTTTGAAAGCGGAAAATCCTCGATTTATAACTGGGAAACAGGCTCTCCCGAGCTCAAAAAGCTCTATGAGATAATGACCCGGCCCGAAGGAATTTACGGCGGACGTATTTCGGGTGCAGGCTTCAAGGGCTGCTGCATGGCACTCATCAATCCCGACCTTGTGGAAAGCATAACCGAAGCCGTAACCCGTGAATATCTTGAAGCCTTTCCCCATCTTGAGGGCAAATATTCCGTTCACATCTGCGAAAGTGCGGATGGTGTAAACCTTTGATTTAAGAGGTGTTTTTATGAAATGTCTTATATTGGCGGCGGGATACGCCACCCGTCTTTATCCTTTAACCGAAAATTTTCCGAAGCCTCTTCTTAAGGTCGGCGAGAAAACAATTCTTGACTGGCTGATTGACGATATCAATGCATCGGACGAAGTTGATGAATATGTTATTATTTCCAATCATAAATATGCCCATCATTTTGAGGAATGGGCAAAAACAAAATCACAGAAGGTCACCGTTGTTGATGACGGTACGGACACTAACGAAACCCGTTTGGGTGCGGTAAAGGATATTCAGTTTGCGATTGAAAAACTGAACCTTGACGATGATATGCTTGTAATTGCGGGCGACAATGTCCTCGATTTCAGTCTCACGAAGTTCATCGCATACGCAAAGAAAAAGAATACCTCATGCATAATGAGATATTTTGAACCCGAATTTAATAAACTTCTCAAATGCGGCGTTGTGACGGTTGATGAAAACGACAAGGTTCTGAATATGACCGAAAAATCTCCTACCCCCGCAACAAACTGGTGCTGTCCGCCGTTCTATTTCTATACAAAATCCGATGCAAGGCTTGTGCAGAAGGGAATTGACAGCGGCTGCGGTACGGATGCCCCCGGAAGCTACATTGCGTGGCTTTGCACACAGACCGATGTTCATGCAATGGAAATGCCCGGAAGCCGTTATGATATCGGCAATCTTGAAAGCTATGAAAAGGTTAAGGCAGAATACAGAGGAATTACGGAATAATATGAAAAAAGAAATTTCTTCAAGACTGCAGAAATGGGATATTCTCAAATTTATCCTCATTTTTCTTGTTGTTCTCGGTCACATAGCCGATTTCAACACCCGCAGCAACGAGTATATGAGAACGCTGTATCTTGCAATTTACACCTTCCATATGCCTCTTTTTATCTTCGTTTCTGGTCTTTTTGCGAAAAAGACGGTCAATGAAAAGAAAAAAGATAAGATTTTCAGCTATCTCGTGCTTTATTTTGCACTCAAATTTATAAATTTCCTTTATTTTTGGATATCGGCGGGAAAAACCTCGTTCAGCGTTTTAACCGAAACGGGTCTGCCGTGGTTTATGCTTGCACTTTTTGCGTATTCGCTGATAACTATTGCCGTCAAGGATTTTTCTCCGAAATATGTGATGGTTTTCGCCGTTGTTCTTGCTTGCCTGACGGGCTACGACAAAAATATCAACAGCTTTCTTGCACTTTCAAGAATTATAGTTTTCTATCCGTTTTATTATGCGGGATATATTCTCGATATCAAAAAAATTGAGGCACATTGCAAGAAGAAACTGCCGAAAATACTGTCGGCTGTAATTGTCGCCGTGTTTGTGATTGTTGCGATATTTTTCGGCGAAAGATTTTACTGGCTCCGTCCCCTTGTTACGGGTGCAAATCCCTTTGTTTCTCTCGGCACCTGCGCTGAATGGGGCTTCTTTATCCGCCTCGGATACTATGCGGTTGCTTCGGCAATATGCTATGCGGTCATTGTTCTCACTCCGACAAAAACGCCCTTCGGATTTGCCGCAGGAATAGGAAGAAAAACCCTCCCTGTCTACGCTTTCCATTATATAATATTATATATACTATATTATAATGTCGGGATTCAGGAGGTGTTTGAAAAGCTTTCCCCTATTCATTGGGAATGGTTTTCTCTGCCCCTTGCTTTGGCGGTAACTCTCGTTTCGTCAAACGGATTGTTTGACAAAGCGATAAATTTTATTGCAAATATACCCGCAAAACACGATTGACAATTTTTTGAAAAAATGTTTTAATATATTTATCAAAATCGGAGGTAATAAATATGCTTAAGAAAATTCTTTGCGCAGTACTGAGCGTTATGCTCATTCTTCCCCTCGGTGTTATCGGTGCAAACGCCGCAGGCAGTGACTATGTTATCGTTTCACCCTATGAGGATGTTATCTGGGAAGGTGAAAATGCATGGGGCGCATACAAAGGCACTCTTCACACACACACAACCTACAGCGATGCAGACGAATCCCTTTCCGTTATGATAAAGGAATACTATAATCAGGATTATGATTTCGTTGCAAATGCAGACCACGGCGTTACAGGTGTTGACTGGGATAAAGCTCCTTCATTTCCCGCTCTCTATCTCTATCAGCCCATCATCGGCTGCAAGTATGAGCACCTTACAACAGAAGAATATACAGCTATTAAGAACGGCACCTATCCTCTCTATGACGGCACGGTAAGAAACAAGAAGATGGTTCCCGTTCTCGGTGCAAATGAACTCAACTTCATTTCGCTCACAAAGAACCATGTTAACGGTTACTTCCTTCCCGAAAATGTTGGTACCGGCTTCCCCGGCTGCGAAAATGCGTGGGGCTTTGAGCAGGCTCTTGCTTTTATCGAAGAGAACGGCGGTCTTTCCCATATCAACCATCCCGGCGACTGGCTTGATTCCAACTCAAATCCTCAGGTTGTTAATGACCCCGAAATGATTAAGCTCTACGGCGACCTCATTCTCAAATACGACTCATGCCTCGGTACAGAGGTTTTCAACGAGAGAAACGGCACAACCGGCTACGACAGAGTTCTCTGGGATAACCTTCTCATGTATACTCTTCCCTACGGCAAGAATGTTATTGGCTTCAGCAACACCGACGCTCACCACAAGGGAACAGTTGACTCATCATTCAGCATCTTCATGATGGAAGAAAATAACGTTGAAAACATAAAGGAAACCATGCAGAACGGCAATTTCTTCATGGTAACAAGAAAGATCAGAGAAAACACTGTCAACGATATCGGACCTGACAAGGAAATCGATGTCATGAATATGGGTCTTCCCTATCCCATGTTTACGAAGGTTTCTGTTGACGGCCACAAGATTACCGTTGCTGCAAAGGATGCCGACGAGCTTCAGTTCATCGCAAACGGTAAGGTTATCAAAGCTTGTGAAATCGGCGAAAACGAAGTTACTCTCGACCTTGATACTGTTGATGGCGCAGAGGATTTCCTCTATGTCAGAGCAGAGCTTCTCGGCGAGGGCGGCATGACAATTACTCAGGCACTCACCATCGACAGCGGTGCAGACACTCTTGAATACGAAGCAAAGACAGGTCTTGAGGCTCTTTGGGAGAATATCCTCACAGTTCTTTCAAGCCTTCGCATCGGCGTTATTGTTCAGGAAATAATCAGAGCTTTCTAAATATTAAAGGGCTGTGAAAACAGCCCTTTTTCTTTATATATTTTATAAGCAAAAACGGCACAGTTCTTTTGAACTGCGCCGTTAATTTTATTTAAGGATTAGTCAGCTTTGGGAGCATAGAGGTCCTTAAGACGAAGGAGATGTTCATATCTCTCAACAGATGTCTTCTCTGCAAGAGCGAAGAGTTCTTCTGCTCTTTCGGGGAATGAACGTGTGAGTGATGAGTAACGAGCTTCGTTAAGAAGGAATTCTCTGTAGCTGCCTGTTGCGGGCTTGCTGTCAATGGTGAAGGGATTCTTGCCTTCAGCCTTGAGTGCGGGATTGTAACGGAACATGTTCCAGTAACCGCAGTCAACAGCCTTCTTCATTTCGCTCTGGCAGTTGATCATGCCGCCCTTGATTGAGTGCATTTCGCAAGGTGCGTAAGCGATGATGATTGAAGGACCGTTGTAAGCTTCTGCTTCTGCAATAGCCTTGATTGTCTGGTTAGCGTCAGCACCCATAGCAATCTGTGCAACATAAACGTAGCCGTAGCTCATTGCGATTTCAGCAAGTGACTTCTTAGCGATAGCCTTACCTGCAGCAGCAAACTGAGCAACCTGACCGATGTTGGAAGCCTTAGAAGCCTGTCCGCCTGTGTTGGAGTAAACCTCGGTATCAAATACCATGATGTTTACATCTTCACCGGAAGCGATAACGTGGTCAAGACCGCCGAAGCCGATATCGTATGCCCAACCGTCTCCACCAAAGATCCAAACGGACTTCTTGGAAAGGTAATCCTTCTCCTTGAGAATAGCAGGAGCAACGGGGCATCCCTGAGCAGCAGCCTTTTCAAGCTCTGCAACGAGAGCGTCGGTAGCAGCTGCATTAGCCTTACCGTCGTTTACAGTATCAAGGTAAGCCTTAGCT
>JAZSDF010000095.1:0-10389 GCA_045531035.1 Acutalibacteraceae bacterium
AGCCTCGGTTGCGGCGCAGATGGGTCTTAAAGTTATAATCACAATGCCCGAAACCATGAGCATTGAACGCAGAAAGCTTCTTTCGGCTTACGGTGCAGAGCTTGTGCTGACAGACGGCAGCAAGGGTATGGCGGGCGCAATAGAAAAAGCGAATGAACTGGCAAAAGAAATCCCCGACAGCTTTATTCCCGCGCAGTTTGACAACCCCGCAAACTGCATGGCACATTATAAAACAACGGGCCCCGAAATATGGTCCGATACCGACGGCAATGTTGATATTTTTGTTGCGGGAGTCGGTACGGGCGGAACGATAACGGGTACAGGCAGATATCTCAAAGAGAAAAATCCCGATATAAAAATAATTGCCGTTGAGCCTGCGGATTCTCCGTTCCTTTCAGAAGGCAAAGCGGGTGCGCACGGACTTCAGGGCATCGGCGCAGGATTTGTTCCGTCGATACTCGACACAGATATTTATGATGAAATCATAACCGTCACAACCGAAGAGGCTTATACCGCAGCAAGGCTTACCGTTAAAACCGAAGGAATACTCATCGGAATTTCCTCGGGTGCGGCGCTCCATGCGGCAACGGTTGTTGCTTCAAGACCCGAAAACAAGGGCAAAAACATCGTTGTTCTTCTCCCCGACGGCGGAGAAAGATATCTTTCAACCCCGATGTTTGAGTGAAAGGAGACCCGTTTTGTTAAAAGAACTCAAGAAATTTTCATTTTTCAAATTAATAATGCTCACCGTTGCAGGAATCGTCAATGCAATCGGAATAACTATATTTCTCTATCCCGTAAACCTCTACGACAGCGGTATTTCGGGCACATCAATGCTTCTTGCGCAGATAACTCCCGAGCAGTTTACTCTTTCGGTTTTCCTTGTTGTACTGAACATTCCGCTGTTTCTTTTCGGGCTGAAAAGGCAGGGACTCCTTTTTACGATTTACGCTGTTTATACCGTTGCGATTTATTCGGTTTCGGCATGGCTTATCACGGATGTTCTTCCCGTTGACGTAAGCGTCGCTTCTCCTCTTGCGGGCACGGATTTGCTTCTCTGTGCTCTTTTCGGAGGCATAATCTCGGGTATCGGAAGCGGACTGGCAATCCGTTTCGGCGGTGCGATGGACGGCATAGAAGTTATGGCGGTTATATTTGCGAAGCGTCTTGACATGACCGTCGGCACATTCGTTATGATTTACAACGTTCTGCTTTATATCATTTGCGGAATTGTTATGAAAAGCTGGATTCTGCCGCTTTATTCGATTGTTACATATGCCGCCGCACTTAAAACCATCGACTATATCGTCGAAGGTATGGACCGTGCAAAGGGCGCAATGATAATCACCTCAAAGCCGGGAGAAATCTGCGCTGTTCTTTCCGAAGTTTTTGAAAGCGGTATGACAAAAATCAAGGCGGAGGGCGGTTACTCGAACGCCGAAAAAACGGTTATCTACTTTGTTGTTAACCGTTTTCAGGTTCCCAAAATGCGTGAAATCGTCCACGAGCTCGACCCCGAAGCATACATCACAATCAGCGAGGTTGCGGACGTATTTGCCGCAAACCAGGATAAGGCTTAAAGATTTCCCGTTGACGGATTATCAAGCAGTTCCCCGTCCTCGGAAAACCTTGAACCGTGGCATGGACAGTCCCATGAGCGTTCGTGTTTGTTCCATTTGAGTGCACATCCGAGGTGAGGACATCTCGGCTTTGAAAAAGTTAAAATGTTTGCTCCCGCTTCAATCATATTTTTAAAAAGCTGCGGATGAAGAACCGTTCTTGAAGGATAATACACTTCCTCATAGCGGTTCTTCTTTTTTGTTATCATGTCGCACAAAATCTGCGCCGCAACCATGGACTGCGTCATTCCCCATTTGTTGAAACCCGTTGCAACATAAAGGTTTTTTGAATCTTTTGCATATCTTCCGATATATGCCGACCCGTCAAGTGTCATGCAGTCCTGCGCCGCCCATCTGTACTTTATTTCAGAGTCGGGATAATACTTCTTCGCAAAATCTTCAAGCGGTTTCCAGCCCTCGCTCGGTTTACCCGTTTTGTGTGAACCTCCGCCGATTAAAAGCAAATCGCCGTAATTGCGGAAAGAAAAACCTCCCTCGGCTTCATCAAGATACATTCCGTCAACATTCCGGGCATTTTCAACCGCAATAACATAGGAACGGCTCTGATACATTTTTATAAAAAATGCGCCGTGCTTGTTGATAATCGGGAAATGGGTTGCAATAATTATATTTTTCGCCGAAATGCTTCCCGACTCCGTTGTAACAACACCCTTCCCGAACTCCTTTGCACGGGTATGCTCACGGATGTTAAGACCTTCTGCAATTGCCGACACAAATTTCATCGGATTAAACTGTGCCTGATTTTTGAACTCAACCGCACCTTTAACAGAGAATGGCAGAGGCGTTTTGGCAGTATAAGACGCTGAAATCCCGAGATTTTTCAGCACATTTATTTCACGGAGAATATTTTCGTTGTTTCCGACGGCATAAATAAAATTGCTTTTTTCTTCAAAATCGCATGGAATATCACGGCAAAGTCGGCGATAATTTTCAATCGCTTCTTCATTCGACTGCCAATACATACGGGCGTAATCGGCCCCGTAAATTCCCATAAGCTTGTTGTAAATCAAGCCGTGCTGAGATGTGATTTTTGCGGTGGTGTTCTCCGTAATTCCTCTGCAGATTTCATTCTGCTCAATAAGAAGATAATCAACTCCCGCTTTTTCAAGCATAAAAGCCGTGAGAACACCCGCCATCCCTCCGCCGACAATGAGCACATCGGTTTTAACATCGCCGTCAAGTTTCGGAAACGACGGCATATTATGTGTATTTTTCCATACTGAATTCATATAATCACCCGTGTTAGTATCTGCAGCGAAAAGCGTTTTTAAAACTTTCAAAGCAAATATCACTATGCGAATTATAATATAATTGCGAAGCAATAAAACTCGCCGACGGCGAATAAAACTGAAAAGACCCTGACTTCAAAAGTCAAGGTCTTTTCCTTCTGGTCGGAGTAAAGATGATATATCCAAACCCGCGCAAGCGGTTTCAATCTCTTTGAAAGAAACACGCTTTGCGCCTTTTCGGTAATTAAGATTTATGAGAATTTCGTCGTCATAAACGACTACACTGTTTACAAATCTGTCGATTAATGCTCTGCGACCTTCAAGAGTATTCGTATCAATATTTCTGAAACTCATTATGTAGAACATTATCTGTTCATAAGAGAAAGTCGGCTTTTTGATTTCTTCCTGAATTATGCTCAATTCAAGTTTTCTTTTCGTTTCTTCAAGCTCATCAAGTCTTCGCTTTGCAGAGTCATTTATAATGCCTGCCTGAATGGCATTCAGCATATTTTCTATGCCCTTTTCGGTGTCGGCAAGTTGTTTCCTCATCATCGGCAACTCACCGCATTCCTGTCCCTGTGCTTCATACGCCATTTCCGTAAAGTAGTTTACAAAATCATCGTCTGAAATCATTTCTTTGACATACTTGATAACAACATATTCTGTCTTATCCTTGCGGATTGATTTGTGCTTTGCATTGCAGGTCTTTTTTCTTTTTGTGTTAGCACATCGGTAATATCTGTATTTTCTACTCTTGTATTTGCTTGTTCCGATTTCACCAACCATAAAAGCACCGCAGGTTCCGCAGAATAATTTTGTTGTCAGCAGATAATCATCTTCGGCTTTACGTTGAGCCGGAGCTTTTTTGTTTTTCTCCATCCGTTCCTGAACTCTGTTAAACAAGTCTTTCGGAACGATGGCGGGGATTCCGTCGGGAATCACAATGTCACGATACTTGTATTCGCCAATATATCTTCGATTGTGAAGAACACCCGAAACAAAGTTAAGGTCAATGTCGCCGCCTTTGTTTGTCTTTGCACCGAGTTCGTTGAGTCGGTCACGGATTTCTTTCATTATCATTCCGTCATCGTACATCTTGAAAATGTCAAGAACAACCGGTGCGGTCAACGGATTAATCTGATAATGTTTTTCTTCATCAATCGTGTAACCGTAAGTAGGAGTGCCGCCGTTGTATTTGCACTTCAGAGCATTCTCCGTATGACCTCGGATTACCTTTACCGCAAGTTCGGCAGAGTAATATTCCGCCATTCCTTCGAGCAACGATTCGAGAATAATTCCTTCAGGACCTTCTGCAATATTTTCCGTTGCCGATACAACTTTTACACCGTTTCTTTTGAGCGTTGCTTTGTAGTGAGCACTGTCATATCTGTTTCTGGAAAATCTGTCGAGTTTCCAGACGATAACCATATCGAACAAGCCTTTTGCACTGTCTTTAATCATCTGCAAAAACTCGGGTCGGTTATCTGTCTTTGCGGAAAACGCACGGTCAATGTAATGTCGTACAATCGTGATTCCGTTCTTGTCGCAATACTGTGTGCATTCTCTCAACTGACCCTCAATGGATTCTTCTCTCTGACCTTCGGTTGAGTATCGTGCGTAGATAACTGCTTTCAATCATCTGTCACCCCCTCAGAACTCAAAAGTTTCAGAAGAGTTGCCTTGAGTTGATGGTTTGCTCTGGAGTTGGGGTCAAAGCACATTTCAACAAACTTTTCCATTTCGGGGTTGTACTTTGGTTTGTGCTCATACAGTCTGCCTTGCGGATTATCCGTTCTGCCGTAGATATAGTCGAGCGATACATCGTAGTAATCTGCAAGCTTAACCATATTTTCAGGCGAAGGTGTTGCAGAGCCATTTTCATATCGGTTGATGCTAGACTGCTTCATTCCCGAAATCTGAGCAAGTTTGTTTTGGGAAAGACCCACACTTTCACGGAGCGCTTTCAGCCTTTTGCTGATGATTTCCATCGTTTCACCTCCTAATATTATATTGTGTAATCATTGTAGCACAAATAAATATAGTTGTCAACTACATTTTTGCATAAGTGTTGAAAAGGGTTTGTTCAAAAAAATTAAGCCGTGGAAATATGGAAAATAAATTTCCCACATTACCACAGCTCTGCTGCTATTGAAATGTTGCATTGATTATGATAGGATTGAATTATAAAAATATTTTTTCATTTTATCTGCTTTATGATTTTGCAGGAGGATTTTTATGAAGAATGTAATTTTAAGTGCAGATGGAGATCGGATTGTTTATTCTGTTCCTGATGAGGTATCAGGTAACTTAAAAGTTTATTGTCTGGATTTTATAAAGTGGCTCAAAACATCTCTCGAAGGAGAAAAATATTACATCAAAAAATATGGTGTATTTGCATTTGATGAATCTGATTTTATTGAATGGCTCAACAAATATATGTTTCCTGATAAACCATCTTTCTTTGTTGAAAACTTAGGTAATATATCTCCAAAAGACTTACCTGAACATTGTAAAAAGTACAAGAAATTTAATTTCTAAAATTAAAACAATATAGGTCATTTATTATGAAAAAGTTAAAAATAATTCTTTCTATTTTTCTGATACTTGTAATCGCAGCGGGAGGTTATGTCGGTAATATGCTCGGAGTTTTTAATGAAGGCAACTACGGTGAATATTCTCTGAAAAATACAGAAGCAATCACCGACAGTCCCATAAACGGAAAGACAATTATTTTCCTCGGCAGTTCAGTCACCGCAGGCTACGGTTCACTCGGTGTCAGTTTCGCAGATTTCCTTGAAAAGACCGACGGCATAACCGCAATCAAAGAAGCTGTTTCGGGTACAACTCTTGTTGATGTAAAAAATAATTCTTATGTTTCTCGAATGAAAACGATTGATAAAAACATCAAAGCCGATGCGTTTGTTTGTCAGCTTTCAACCAACGATGCAACAAAAGAAATGCCCCTCGGTGAAATTTCCGACAGTTTCGATGTAAACGATTTTGACACACAGACCGTTGCAGGCGCAATCGAATACATAATTGCTTATGCAAAAGAAACATTGAATTGCCCTGTTATTTTTTACACGCAATCAAAATATGACAGCGAACATTACGCAAAAATGGTTGAACTTCTTTACGGAATTCAGAAGAAATGGGATATAACAATAATTGATTTTTGGAACGATGCAGAGATAAATTCAATCTCCGAAAAGCAAAGAAATCTTTATCTTGTTGACCATATCCACCCAACAAAAGCTGGCTATAAAGAATGGTGGCTTCCGAAATTTCAGGAGTGCCTTTACGAAGTTCTGAAATAAAACAGTTAAAAAAATCACCGAACAGTAGTTTTTACTGTATCGGTGATTTTGCCTTTCGAGCTGCTGATTCGTTTGATATATAATGTTTTTCATTTATTGGCAAGCAGTGCAAACATACGTAACATTTGTGTTTCTTGCTTTGCCAATTGCACAGATTTATACCTGTTACTAAATTGGCAAGCAAGGCAAATGTGGATACAACCTTGCCAAAATCAGCTTGCAAGTTGTTCCGATTTTCAACCGTTCACTAACTTTGCAAGCAGGGCAAGTGTATATACACTCTCGCAAAACCTGCCTGCAAAACCGTTCCCGCTTTCACCGTTCACTATCTTTGCAAGCAGGGCGAGTGGATATCCACTTTTGCAAAAACCTCATTTTCAAATTATGCCGATTTACAATTTGGTCATAATTTTTCTCGTCGGTTTTTTACCGCTTGTTGGTGAAATCTTTCCCCAAACCCCTAACAAAAATCGGAGAGAAAATTTAAAAATCTTCTCTCCGAGCTGCGCCTAAAGGCTTAAAAATGTAAAATATATAAATAAAAACAATCTGCAAAATTTTTGTGTTTTATGAACTTTCACAGAAACCAACTTTTCTGCATCTCGCTCTATTCCAATGTCAACTTTCCAAAAAAGCAAATAGGATAATCAATAAACATTTTTTTCATTTCAACACCCATCTCATCAAAACACTTTTGTGCATTTGTGTTATCATCCAAAAGTAAATATGCACCACAGCGAATCTCTAATGGCTTATTATCTTTTGTTAATTCCTCAAGGAAACTCAACTCATCAAAAGATAGGTTTCGTTGTCTTTTTAAAATTTGCATCCTATTAAGTAAGATAATGTCTTTGCCTATATCTATATTGTTTTCTTCGATCCAATCCAAAATTTTTGTTGCTAAATTTAAGAATTCTACTTTTGGATTCTTGTCATATCCTTTCAGTATTTCAAGAAGAAACAATACAGACTGTGACATTAAATATTGAGAAGGCTCCGTTGAAATCAAATCTTCAAATATTATTTCGCAATCAATATTAGAAGCACATTCAAAAGCGCTTTTGTTTAAAAGAAGATATTGTGAACTTTGCATCGGCTTTTCATGGTTTACATCTTTCACATCAAAAGCACAAACAGAATGCTTTTCAAAAAAGTTCGTAATTATGTATTTCTCATCCAATTGCTTTTCCGCCCATATTAATATTGATAAATTTGCAATTTTTATTAAACAAAATGAAACAGGAGCGTTATTGTGAGAAAGAGTCATTTTTTTACCGTAGAGGATAGCGCTTACAAGATTCCTGATATTTCGTTGGTCTTGTTCCGATAGATTGTCGCATTCCAATTCATCTTTAACACCAAGGATATCAAGAGTTTTCTTTACATTTTTATAATATTCAAGGTTGGTTTTTATTCGTTCAACTTCTTCTGCCGGCAAATTATCAAAAGGCAATTTTTCTCCGTTTATAGAAAATTCTTTGTGCTCAATAGCATTAACTATAAATGAAGTGTCTTTGATAAATTCAGACAGCATACCCGCAGGTCTTATTTGAAGTTTTAAACTTTCTTCTTTTAGCGGTGGGTAAAAACTTATGCCTTTACCAATTTGAAATGTTGCTGTACCTTTTTCGTATATAACAGTATATGACGAATAATATTCAACATCATTTACTTTTATAGAACCATTTACCTTTTTGGATATTATCGGATTTGAAACTTTTTCAACAGGAATATCTATATCTAAACCTTTTGGTTTTGCATATAAATAAAAATCATGTGTAGTGATATAGCGTTCAATTTCGCCTTTTTTTATACCAACACCCGATGTCCCGAACGATAAACTTTCAATAACGGTTCCGTTCTGTTCAAGAGTTTCAACGGAAGGAATTTCTTTCCCTATAAAACTCATTTGTTTTGGTTTGTTTTTCACAAAGTCTATAAAAATATTTGCAATTTCTGTTTCACTTTCTCCAGGGAAAGATTTGAGTTTTATGGTATAAGTTTTTTGATTTTTAGCTTTCTTTAATATAGCATCCAAATCAAATATCAAAAGGCTAGTATAATATATTTTATACCATTGTGTTGACGGGTCTACACTCACAAGAAAAAACATACAGCCGCCATCACGATAATAGTTTTTCAAATCAACAACACTACAAGAAAAAGACGCTTCTTCGGACACTATTTTTTTGGTTGTACCTTTAACCTGTATAGGAACAGTTCCAAGCATATGTTCTTTCTTTTGCTCGCCGTTATCATATACGAATATTGTGCCATCCCAAGAGGGAGTTTTATCATTGCTATCAACGTATGCATCAATAAATTTACAACGAAGAAAAGTTGTTTTTAATGCAGTTGTTGCAGTTTCTTCAATTCTTTTTGTATTCACAATCACAATACTACCTCTTTTTGCCTTCCGATAACTTTAGTTTTTTATGTAAATAAATCATAATACAATTATTTGATTTAGTCAATTATAAAGTACAATGTATCAAAGAGGTTGTTTCATAATATGAAATTCGCCTTATCTGATTCAATCAGCGGAACTGTGTTCCGAGTATTTTGAAAAATCGCAATGGCACCGCAACGGTGTATAATTGCGCACTTTTACAAAGTGGTTGTTCAGTGTGAAAAAATATTGATGTAATCCCTGCTTATAACGTGTTGCAAAACATTTTTGAATTTAAAATTAACACTTTTGCATCGCAACTGAAAACTGTTGACAAATTATTCTTATATTGTTACAATGTAGAAAATTACTGAAAGGCAGGTGGACAAGATGACAATGATGATTAACACAATGAATCGGAGAGCCGTTTTGTCCGTTTGCGATTGATGTAATTTATATCTTTCTGTGAATTGCAGGCATCTCCGTTTCGGAGGTGCTTTTATTTTTTACAGGAGGGAAATCATGATAAGCACTAAAAGCTATAAACTTGTAATGCCTGACAAAACCTATGAACATCAATACACAGAAATGATGGACAGATGGGAGTCCATCGAAGATAACATTCAGCCTGAATTATTGCGAAGATACAGCAAATCACTTGGCAAAAATGCACCATATTCAAAATGGTTAGAGTGGTGTGAAGATGACAGAACCACAGGTTCAATGCTTTCTACAGGAATTCCTTGTGCTCTATATTTTCTTGTTGATAACGACAACGAAATCTTAGGAGCAATTGTGATAAACAGCTCCCGAACTCACAGAGGGCATCTTCACGCAGGTATTGCACCTTGGAACAGAAACAAAGGGTTAGGAACAATTATGCTTCGGTTGGCTTTAGATATTTGCAAAGAAAACGGGATGACAAGCATTGAAATTGTTCCATACGAAAACAACAAGGGTGCAATTCAAACAATATTAAACAACGGCGGTATTTTACGAGAAAAGTTTTTTGAAGACGACAAATATTCACTACGTTATGTTATTTCTCTTGAATAGGAGTAAGCAAATGAAGCATAAAGCTATATTCTTTGACCGTGACGGCACACTAACATATTTCACCGCAGAAAAAGAGGCTTGGCGTAACGAGCAAATCAGCAGTTGGAGCGGCAAGCCGTTTGAGCTGGATTACAATAAAATGATGGCTTTGTTTCACCTTGCAAGCGAGGGCAGAAAGCCTTGGTACAAAACGCTTGATGATGAGCGTGAATTTTTCAGAAGATATTACTATCACCTGCTTGTCGGTGAGGGTGTAACAGAAAACGTTGAAGAAAAAGCGGATTGCCTTTTGAATGAGCTTTGGTGTAACGGTGACAGAGCTTTGTTTTCTGAAACTATAGAGGCACTTGAATATTTTAAAAACCGTGGCTACAAAATGGGAGTTATCAGCGATACATCGCCGTCGCTTGAATTCACATTGCAACAGCTTGGTATAGCAAAATATTTCACGTCATTTACGGCAAGCTCATTGGTTGGTGCAGGCAAGCCGAGTCCGATTATTTTCAACGCTGCACTTGAAGCACAAGGCGTAACCGCATCTGAAAGCATATTTGTTGACGATTGCAAAGAAGAAGCCGAAGGAGCAAGAGAGCAAGGCTTTACTGCATTTTATCTTGACCGAAGCGGAGAAAACAACGAAGAATGGACAATACACAATCTGAAACAGTTGATTGATTTTGTTGAGGAATAATTATGAATAATAATAGTTTGAATTGGACTTTTGATACAGTTGCAGATACCTACGAAAAACTGCGACC
>JAZSDF010000072.1:0-3188 GCA_045531035.1 Acutalibacteraceae bacterium
TCATGGGGACCGAGACTTCACGAATATCTCGGTGAGCTTAATGAAAAGACATTTAAAAACTTCCCCGGCTCCTTCTGCGTTGCAGAGCCCTGCAGTACGGGTATTGAAATGGTAAAGCTCATTTCCGACGAATCCCGTGGAGAAGTCCGTCAGGCATTCCTTTTTGACCATATTGAAAATCCGGGCAAATCCAAATATCAGGATTATAAATACAACCTTAAATATTTAAAGGAAGCACTTATAGATTATCAGTTATCTCTTTGCGGTTCATCTTGGCCGTCGTTGGTTATCGAAAATCACGATAATCCGCGAATGGTCTCAAAGGTAAATCCCGACCCGAAATTCAGAAAGCCTCTTTCAAAGCTTCTCGGCACAATGGTTTTGACAGGTCGGGGAACACCCTATATTTATCAGGGTGAAGAATTGGGAATGATGAACTGCGATTTCAAGGATATAAGTGAAATCCGTGATGTTGAGGGTATAAACAGATATAACAAAAATGTTGAAATGGGCAGAAGCACCGAAGAGGTCTTCGCAGAGATTCTTGCAGGCGGAAGAGACAACGCGAGAACTCCCATCCCTTGGGATGACAGTGAAAACGCAGGCTTCACCACGGGTATGCCTTGGCTTCGTGTCAATGGTGACTATAAAGAGTGCAATGTAAAAGCTCAGCTTCAGGATGAAACGAGTCCGTTTCACTATTACAGAAGGCTTATGGAGCTTCGCAAGAAAAACAAATCGACTTTGGTTTACGGTGATTTCAGACCTCTTGAAACAAATGAAGAAACCTATTGTTTTTACAGAGAGTCAGACGAAGGAAAGTTCTATATTGAAATGAACCTTACAGAAAACGAAATTGACAGACCAAAATATGCTGAAGGTGAATGTGTGCTTTCAAATTATTCCCTTTCTTCAGATAAGCTTCATGCTTATGAAGTAAATATTTACAGAATGAAACCCGGTGAATAAGGAGATGTTATAATGTCAAAAGCAAAAAAAATTCTTATCATTTTTGCGGTGTTGATTGCCCTCTTTGCGGCATCAATAATCTATTTTGAAATGGACCCTGAAAACACAAATATTGATTTCAGCCCTGCAAATGCTCAGAATGAAACCGATAAAACAATAAGATTCGATGAAAACGGTAAGCTTAAAATATTACATATTGCTGATACTCATCTTAATTATGACAAGCATTTTGATGCATCGGTATGGGTAATTGCAGAAGCCTGCGATGTGGAAAAGCCCGACCTTGTTGTGCTCACAGGCGATAATACACATCCTAACGAGGACCCCGAAAAGACAAAGGAACTTATCAATGCTCTTATGAATATCTTTGAGTCAAGAAAGATTCCCGTTGCCGTAACCTTCGGTAATCACGATGCAGAGAAGGGTCCCATGACAAGAAAAGATATTATGGAATATTACAAGACCTTCTCCTGTGTGATATCTGCCGATGACAGTACGGATTTCAAAAACTGCGCTACATTCAATATTCCCGTGCTTGCTTCCGACAGTGACAAAACCAAGTTTAATCTCTGGGTGTTTGACTCAGGAGATTATGACGAAGATGAGCCCAGACATTATGACCGAGTACGCACAGAGCAGATTAAGTGGTACAAAGAAACAGCAGCAAAGCTTAAAGAAGAAAACGGCGGTGAAACCGTTAACTCTGTTGTCTTCCAGCATATAATTGTACCCGAAATCTATGATGTTCTTAAAAAGGTAGATTCAAAGAAGCCTTATGCACTCCCGCACATTTATAATGAAGGCGAATATTATATGTTTGATCCCGAGCAGGTCAATTACGGCAAGCTTAACGAAAAGCCCTGTCCCGGTTATTACAACGACGGTCAGTTTGACGCTCTTGTTGAAACAGGTGATGTACTGGCAATGTTTACGGGCCACGACCATACAAATGCCTTCGGTGTAAGAAATCAGAATATTGATATTTATACTTCACCCATGACACGTTATAAGGGACTTGCTTATACAACTCAGTACGGTTACCGTGTAGTTGAAATTGACGAAAAGGATACCTCAAAATACATAACAAGAGTTGAGCGCCTTTATGATGTCTTTGACTTTGATTACATAAAAACTGCAAAGGATAACGGTGATAAGTATTCATCCAGAATCGCTTTTGAGCTTGCAGTTAAGGGTAAGGCTCAGAAAATCTGTATGATGCTCTGGCATGCAGTGATAGAATTCTTTACAGGCAGAACAATTGTATATCCGGACTAAAGCAAACAAAAAACTGCAACGTTATTTGAAAAAAGTGAACATACTGATACAATATTGTACGATGTAAGAGTAAAATGTAAGGCAAGGTCTCAGCTTTGACCTTGCCTTACATTCTTAATAAAGGTCAGATTAAAGTGATTAAAGGAATACAGTAAAGAAGCCATTTTTTAATATGAGGTAAAAAACAATGATCAATATCACCAAAAACACTATTGAAATCGGTCTTGAAAAACCGCTTAAAGTTTTACATATTACAGATTCACATCTGCCCTTTTACTGTGAAACAGACTCTGAGGCTATGATAAATCAAGGCAAAAAGCGTGATGAAAAAAGCAGTGTGCAAAATCTTAAAGAACTGATGGAATACGGTGAAAAAAACTGTGATATTATTGTTCATACCGGAGACCTTATTGATTTTATTTCAAAACCCTGTGTGGAATTTGCAAAAGAATATCTGAAAAACGAAAAGGTTCTGTTTATAGCAGGCAATCACGAGTATGCCAAATACGACGGCAAAAAGGAAGATATGGCGTATCGTCTTAACAGTTTGGGAGAAATCGGTGGATATCCTGTAAACATATTCTTTAATTCCCATATCGTCGGTGGTGTTAATTTTGTCGGCATAGACGATGCTTATCATCAGGTTGAGTATGAACAGCTTGAAATGCTTAAAGCGGAAGTAAAGAAAGGTTATCCCGTTATTCTTTTTATACACGCCCCTTTATATGAAAAGGAGCTTTACAAAAAAAGCTATGAATTCTGGAACGGTGAAAACTATCTTCTCGGCGTTGATACCTTACTTCATCCCGAAGTTATCGGAGATGAGACAGAGCCGACAGAAGCTTCAAAAGCTTTTTACGAGTATGTTATCAGCGAGCCGCAGATTAAAGCCGTTCTTACGGGACATCTGCATTTTGGCTTTGAAAGCAGACTGTCCGGTGGCA
>JAZSDF010000118.1:0-4141 GCA_045531035.1 Acutalibacteraceae bacterium
CCAAAGACCTCGAAAAGTTGGCGCAATCCATTGCCGATACGCTCAGCGGTGAGTTCTATACCCGTTGCACGATCGGTATCGGTACGGCGGTGACGGGCGTTAAGGAACTGGCGCGTTCCTTTAAAGAAGCCCAAGTGTCGATGGAAGTCGGCAAGGTGTTCGATACCGAAAAAACAATCGTAAGCTACGAAAACCTCGGTATTGCCCGTCTTATTTATCAGCTTCCCACCACTCTTTGCGATATGTTCCTCAGAGAGGTATTCAAGAGAGGCTCGATAGAAAGTCTTGACCACGAAACTCTGTTCACAATCCAGCGTTTCTTTGAGAACAACCTCAATGTATCCGAAACATCGAGAAAGCTGTTTGTCCACAGAAATACTCTTGTTTACAGACTTGAAAAAATCAAGAAGCTCACAGGTCTTGACCTTCGTGAGTTTGACGATGCTATTGTATTCAAGGTTGCACTCATGGTTAAGAAGTATCTTGACGCAAAGCCTGTTAAGTATTAATGCCTAAAAAAATTTTTAAGGATTTGATACAGTGATTGAATTTAAGAATGTATCCAAAAAGTATGACGGCGCAAACGCTCATGCTCTTAAGGATATTAATTTAACTATAGATAAAGGCGAGTTCGTCTTTGTTGTCGGCTCCTCGGGAGCAGGCAAGAGCACCTTCCTCAAGCTTATGATGAGAGAGGAGGTTCCTTCAACGGGAACAATTATTGTTGACGACACCGACCTTACCAAAATAAAGAAAAGGGATATCCCCAAATTCCGACGCAGACTCGGAATTGTTTTTCAGGATTTCCGCCTTATTCCGAACATGACCGTATTTGATAACGTTGCGTTCGCAATGCGTGTTATCGGAACGAAGGAAAAGAAAATCCGCCGCAGAGTTCCTTATGTTCTCAGCCTTATGGGTCTTAATGACAAGGCAAGAAACTATCCGAAGGAACTGTCGGGCGGTGAGCAGCAGAGAGTTGCGCTTGCACGTGCACTTGCAAACAACGCCGAAATCATCATTGCGGACGAGCCTACGGGCAATGTTGACCCGCAGATGAGCTATGAAATCGTTGATTTGCTCATGCGCCTTAACGAAGCGGGTACAACGGTTATCATGGTTACCCATGAGCACAGTCTTGTACGCTGCTTTGACAAGCGTGTTATTATTCTCGACAGGGGAAGTGTTGTTTCCGACGGCGGAACGATTATCCGTGAGGCGGCAACGGCTCATATCAATCCCATGAGCGAGATATCAAATGAATATGTTGTTCCTCCCGAAGAGGACTACTCTGCCTACACCGGAATTTCCGAGGCTGAAGAACCTGCCGAAGTTCCTGTTGAACTGGTTGAGGAAGAATTCATCATTGCAGGAGGCGACGAATAATGGGTAAATTCGGTTATCTTATTAAGGAAGGCTTCCGCAATCTTAAGGTTAACAAGCTCATGTCGGTTGCTTCCGTAACCGTGCTTTTCAGCTGTCTTATGCTTATCGGCATCGCATTTATGCTTCTTGTAAATATCGAGGCATTTATCGGCGGAATTGAAGCTGAAAACGTTATCATGGTTTATGCGGATATTGATTCGACGGAGATTGATTATATTTCTCTCGGCAACAGACTTGACGATATTCCGAATATCGCTTCAATTGAAAAAGTCGAGAAGGAAGAAGCCTATGAGGAAATTCTTGCAGACCTTGATGACGGTCTGAGAACTTATCTCACTTCAATCGATGAAAATCCTCTTCCCGATGCTTACAGAGTAACGGTTGCGGATATGTCGGGATTTGAAGATGTTGTTTCGGAAATCAAGACCCTTACAGGTATTGAAAGAGTTTATGAAAACAGCACTCTTGCAAGACAGCTTCAGGGAATCAGAGATTCCGTAACTTACATAAGCATCGGCATGATTGCTCTTTTGCTTGTGGTTTCTCTCTTTATCATTTCAAACACAATCAAGGTTACAATGTTCAGCCGCCGACTTGAAATCAGCATTATGAAGAGCGTCGGTGCAACCAATTCATTTATCCGACTGCCCTTTATGGTTGAAGGTATCATAATCGGCATAATAGCGGGTATTCTCGCAACCGGAGCGGTATGGGGTGTTTATGAATTCGCTCTCGGCTCGTTCACTTCGATGCTTTCGGGCTTCGGAAGTGTTGCACAAATCGAATTCCTTGACTATGCTCTTTATCTTGTTGCGGCGTTTGTCGGCATAGGCATATTTACAGGCGTTTTCGGCAGCGCAACATCAATCAGAAAATATCTTAAGGAAAGGAAGTTTGTTGAGCTTGAAGAATAATGGAAAAACCATAACAAGAAAAATTCTTTGCCTTATTATGGCTTTTGTCTGTGTATTCTCAGTTGCGGCTCCTTACTCGGCACCTGTTGCTTCGGCACAGGAAAGTCTTGAGGATTTGAGAAATCAGATTGATGAAATCGAAAAGGATATCGTTGAAGATAACAAAGCTCTTGAAGAAGTAGAAAAGGATATAAAAAACAACGAAAAGAAGCTTGACAAACTCAACGACCAGCTTGATAAGATTTCACAGCAGGTTGACCTGCTTAAAGAAAGCATTGATATTCTCAACGGTGATATCGACGATTTGCAGGGCGATATCAATGTTACATCAAACGATATAAAAGAAATCAATTCGCAGATATCGGCGATAGAAATTCAGATTGCGGAAACGGAAGTTCTTATGGACAGCACGAGAGAAATTCTTCTCGGCAGAATCCGTGAAAACTATATGTCGGGCGAAGCTTCGTCCGTTGAGCTTCTTTTCTCGAGCACAGACCTCGCAACATTCTTTGCAAGGCAGGAGCTTGTAAAGAGAGTTTCCGAAAACGATGCACAGCTTATCAATGACCTCACCGAAAAAATAAATGAGCTTGCTTCTCTTCAAAGTGAGCTTGAAACAACAAAGTCTGCTCTTGAAGGCAAAAAAGCCGAGCTTGACTCTCAGATGAACACTCTTAACACAAGGCAGAACGAGCTTGAAAGCAGTAAGAAGTCACAGCAGAAAAAGCAGGAAGAGGCAGCCAAAAAATACAGTGAGGTTGAAGACCTTATTGATGAACTCGACAAGGACAGCGAGGCTTATAAAAAGGCAATAAAGCAGAAGGAAGCTGAGCGTGAAGCACTTGAAGCTGAAATTGACAGAATAATTCAACAGGAAGGCTCAACAGAGGGAGATACTCCCGACGAGGAATATGAAAACGACGGTACTCTCGGATGGCCTCTTAAGGAAAGATGTACCATCACCGCAGGATATCCTTATTATCCTAAAGGCGGCAGACATTGGGGCATTGACCTGTGTCTTTGCACCAAGAGCGGAAGCACGAGAGATTCTGACGGCAAGAGCCTTTCCTACGGTCAGCCCTATTATGCTTCTCAGGGCGGCGAGGTAATCATCGCAGACTGGCATAAGAGCTTCGGTAATTATGTTGTTGTTGACCACGGCGACGGTAAGCAGACTCTTTATGCTCATTCAAAATCCCTGAATGTAAGTAAGGGTGATATCGTAAAGAAGGGTCAGCAGCTCGGTCTTATGGGAGATACGGGTAATGTTACCGGTCCCCACCTTCACTTTGAAGTCAGAGTTAAAAAATCAGACGGCAGCGTAAGCAGAGAAAATCCGCTTGACTATGTTTCCAAGCCATCATATTATATAAAGACTGTCGTATAGAATAATTACCGACCGAATTAAAAACTCGGTCGGCATTTATTATAAAGGATGATTTATATGAACAGAAAAATTTCTTTGGGAATATGCATTTCACTTGTTATCATTGCTATTACCGCTACTTTTGCTGTGACGATGGTTATATCCTCACGGATTTACGACGGAATCATCAGCGGTCTTTCGCAGCGTTCAATCAACTATAATTCCGTTGAAGAAATAGAAAACATAGTTTCAAACTATTTCTACGGTAATATTGACGGTCAGAATTCTCTCAGTGCATCTCTTGCCGAGGGCTATATAAAAGGTCTTAATGACAGTAACAGCCGTTATCTTGATTCCGAAGAATATGCCGATTACACCGCAAAGCTTGAAGGCGGTGTGACAGGAATAGGTGTTGAAACCGCTTTTGACTACCGCACGGGTGATTTTGTTATTACCCATGTTTATGCGGACTCTC
>JAZSDF010000032.1:0-15763 GCA_045531035.1 Acutalibacteraceae bacterium
AGAATCTGTGCACTCTCGGGAACGGTTCTCCCCCGTAAATTCATAAGAATGGTTGACCGTTTCGGCGATAATCCCGCAGCAATGAAACAAGCGGGAATTGCATATGCAACGGAGCAGATTGTTGACCTATACGCAAACGGCATCAAGGCGGTTCATGTTTATTCAATGAACAAGCCCGATGTTGCAGAAAAAATACAGACAAATCTCAAGGATATAATCGGATGATTGAAATAATCAAATCAGCGGCAGCCGAGATAACAATTGACCCGAAGGAGGTCGCCGTTTATCTCGGCTATTATTCCGCAAACGGAACAGATGAAAACACAATAATTCATAGCATTTCGGAATTCAAAGATAACGCTGTTTTCAAGGCTTGCTGTGCAAAAGTTTCCGTTAAAGCAACAGAAAACGGCATTGACCTCGGGTTCATGCAGGTTGAAAGCAAGTCGCTCAAAAAAAACCTTGAAGGATGCGACGAGGCATACATCCTTGCAGCAACAACGGGAATAAACTCGCAAAGACTTATCGAAAAGAATTCCATAATATCGCCGATAAAAGGAATTATTACGGACTGCGTGGGATCTGCGGCAATTGAGGCATTTTGCGACAAAATCAACCTGTCGATTCACGAAAATCCCGATTTTCTCCGCCCGAGATTCAGTCCCGGCTACGGCGATTTGTGTATCGACTGTCAAAGAAAAATCGTTGAATTTCTGTGCGCAAACAAAAATATCGGTTTAAGTCTTACGGAAAGTCTGATGATGGTGCCGAAGAAATCGGTCACAGCGATAATCGGCATCGGCAAAGAAAAGAATAAATGCAAGGGCAACGGCTGTATGACTTGCAAAGCCGAAAAATGCCCCTATAGGGATTGATTTTATGAACATTCTTAAAAAAATCAAAAACGGAATAACATACTGCGACGGCGGTGCGGGAACTCTCCTGCAGTCATGGGGACTTAAAGCGGGTGAATATCCTGAAAACTGGAATATTACAAAACCCGAAAAGATTATCGAAATGCATCGTCTTTATCTTGAGGCAGGTGCGGAAATAATCACCTCCTGCACATTCGGTGCAAACCGTTTTAAATTTGACAATCTTGAAGAAATCATTACTGCGGCAATAAACAACGCTAAAACCGCACGCAAGGGTTACGATGCATTTGTTGCACTTGATATAGGCCCTCTCGGAAAGATGCTTGAACCCCTCGGAGATCTGCCGTTTGAAACTGCGGTTGAGGTTTTTTCCGAAAGCATAAAAATCGGTGCAGATGCGGGTGCGGATCTTGTTCTGATTGAAACAATGAACGACAGTCTCGAAGCCAAAGCAGCAGTTCTCGCGGCAAAGGAAAGCTGTGATTTGCCCGTTTTCGTTACCTGCGTTTATGATGAAACAAAGAAACTCATGACAGGCGCGAATCCCTCTGCCATGATTGCAATGCTTGAAGGTCTCGGTGCAGATGCCATAGGCATGAACTGTTCACTCGGACCCAAGCAGATGCTTGATATCGTTCCCGAATTTGCAAAATATTCGAGTGTACCGATAATAGTAAATCCCAACGCAGGTCTTCCCAGAAGCGAAAACGGAAAGACTGTTTTTGATATTGATGCAGATGAGTTTTCGGATATCATGTGCGAAATCGTTAAATCGGGCGCAACAATAATCGGCGGCTGCTGCGGTACAACTCCCGAACACATCAGAAAAACGGTTGAAAAAACCAAAAATCTGCCTTTCGAACTTCCCGAAAAGAAAAATCTTACGGTTGTTTCGTCATATACTCATGCAGTTGAAATAGGAAACAAGCCCGTTATCATCGGCGAAAGAATAAACCCCACGGGCAAAAAGCGTTTCAAGGAAGCGCTTCGCGAAAAAGACATAAACTATATTCTCAACGAGGGAATTGCACAGAACAAAAAAGGCGTTTCAATTCTTGATGTCAATGTCGGTCTTCCCGAAATTGACGAAGCGGAAATGATGGTAAATGTTATCCGCGCTTTGCAGGGAGTTATCGACCTTCCTTTGCAGATTGATACTGTTGACCCCGTTGCAATGGAAAAAGCGCTTCGCATATATAACGGCAAGGCACTTATAAACTCCGTCAGCGGTAAGGAAGAAAGCATGAAATCTGTCTTTCCCCTTGTCAGAAAATACGGCGGTGCAGTCATCGCTGTAGCCCTCGATGAAAACGGTATTCCCGAAACCGCAGAGGGCAGAGTTGAGATTGCGAAAAAAATAATTGCCCGTGCCTCTGAATACGGCATAGGCAAAAACGATATCATTGTTGACCCTCTTGCAATGGCGGTTTCAAGCGATTCCGACAGCGCAAACGTTACCCTGGAAGCGGTAAAAACACTTCACGGCATGGGTATAAAAACAAGTCTTGGTGTTTCAAACATCTCGTTTGGTCTGCCTTCAAGAGCAGATGTCAATGCGGTTTTCTTCACAATGGCAATGCAAAACGGACTTGACTGCGCAATCATAAATCCGTTTTCCGTTGAAATGATGAAGGCATGGTATTGCTTCAACGCACTCACGGGCAAGGATAAAAACTGCTCGGATTACATTGAATTTGCACAGTCACTTGAGCCTTCGGAGAAAAAAGCCGAAGCCAATTCCGCCGCAAGTCTTGACGGATGTATCATCAGCGGTCTTAAAGAGCAGGCAGGTGCGGTTGCGGCAGAGCTTATCAAAGCAATGCCTCCCATGGAAATCATTAATTCAATGATAATCCCCGCACTCAACACCGTAGGAAAAGGCTTTGAAGAAAAGAAAGTATATCTCCCTCAGCTTCTCATGAGTGCACAAGCGGCAAAGGAAGCATTTGAGGCAATAAAATCTGCAATCCCTTCGGGTGAAAACAAAAAAGGAAAAATTGTTATTGCAACAGTCAAAGGAGATATCCACGATATAGGCAAAAACATAGTCAAGGTACTTCTTGAAAACTACGGCTATGAGGTTATTGACCTCGGAAAAGATGTTGCCCCCGAAAAGATTGTTGATGCTGTTAAATCAAGCGGTGCAAAGCTTGTCGGATTGAGTGCACTGATGACAACGACCGTGCCCGCAATGGAAGAAACAATAAAGCTTCTCCGTGAAGAAGCTCCTGACTGCAAAGTTATGGTCGGAGGTGCGGTCATGACTGAAGAATATGCAAAAATGATAAACGCCGACAGCTACGGTACAGACGCCATGTCCGCAGTAAGATTCGCAGAAAAAGTTTTATAAAAATAAGAGGTTGCTTCAAACGAGGCAACCTCTTTCTTATTAAATAAACAGATTTGCAAACAAACCGATAAATCTCACGAAAACTGCGGATATGAATTCAAATACGTTATCCGCATCGCTTATTTCGGCATCAAATCCCGCACTGACCTTTTCGGTTGAAGGGGTGAAACGGACACAGTCAAAGCCGACATCCGAAATCTCAGCCGATGAGGCAAACATAAACTCGATATTCACAACATCATCAAGTATTTCGTTTGTATAACCGAAGCCACATTCGTTGCCGAAAAGATAAACACGGTTAAGATTTACCGTTATCTTATGCCATGCACCGTCAGCCGGAATAACCTCTTCCGAAATTGCGGTGTAATAGGCAAAAGAATTCTTTTTGAATTTAACGCCCTCAAAAACGGCATCATCTTCGCCATTGTTTTTCACATAAAAACTCATTTCACTGTAATCGGAATAATCCGTATCCGTATCAAAAAACGGTTCACTCTTTTCTCCGTCTTCATATGTCACAATCGGAGTCACCGAAAAGCTTGTTGCGTTTGCTTTTATGTTCATACCCTTTGCACCGCTGTAGGCATCATTTTCCGCAGCGGAAAGAACAACATTTTCACCCGTCCATGAGGTATAGAATTTTGAAACAGCATCAGTTTCGGTGTGCCAGATAAGCTCATCCTCACAGTCTGCCCATATTTTATCTTTATAGAAATGCGTGCTGTAATTCTTATCTGTAACGAAAGGGCTCACAGGCATTGCAAGACCGTTTTCATCGGTTGCATAAAGATTTGCACGCTGATTGCTTACGCAGTAAGCATAGCTTGCAGAGCAAGGCTCGGGGACCTTTTCGCTCCATACCCTTACGGAATTTTCGCCGATTATCTCAGCGTTCGCCTGAACATAAACACCGTCTTTTCCGCAAACAGCAAAACCGTAAACCGTGTTACCGTTTGATTTCACACCGTTTCCGATATTATTGAACGAAGCATAAATACTTCCGTCCTTGATTTCGGCATTTTTAAGTGTTGGTGCGGTATAGGTTTCGTATTCACCGTAAACAAGACCCATTGCAGCATAAGCCATTCTGTCTGAAATTTCTTCCTTACACTCGGGGTGAATAAGTCCTGCCTCGGGAATGAAGGTTACAGGAATATCGTTTACCGACACAACCGCCCTCGATTCGGGTCTTTGCTTCTGAAAATCAGCAAAAGTAATATTCATGTCGGTGAGATTATAACCCTCATCCGAATAATAATAGGGAGCAAGCTGAGTGTAGATTATCGGCATAAGTCCGTCTTTGTATTTATAAAGCTCGGTATATGAACGCTGCATGAGGTCAAAGGCTCTTGCATATCTTTCTCCGCTCCAGCCCATCATTATATCCGATTCACCCTGATACCAAATCATGCCCGAAACCCTGAAATTTCTCAGAGCTTCCATTTTTAGATTATAGTTTATTGTCATATCGACAGAGATATTGTAGTTCTCTTCATCCCAGTCGGTTTTTTCTATATAATCTCCGCTTGAAACAAAATCGTTCTTAACCTGCTCATCTCCGTCAATTGCCTCTCTCGAAAGCCATGAAGCAATTGATGTTCCGCCGAGAGGAACGTTAAGAATACCCACCGGCATATCAAGCTCCTCAAGCAGTTCTTCGGCAAAATAATATGCAACCGCACTCATGGAATAAACCAAGGGGTTTTCACCCGTCACCCATTGCGCACCGGGAATATCCTTCTGAGGCTCTGAAGGTGCAAGCGATGTTGATCCTTTATATGCCGGAACACCGGGAACAAGAAGCACTCGCAAATGCTTGCTGAGCTTTTCCTGCCTTGCAAACATATCCCTGCCGCCCTTTGCCTGAGCAAGAGGATACTGCATATTGCTCTGACCATTGGCAATCCAGAGCTCGCCGAAAACAACATTTTCGAGCTTTGCAAATTCATTGTTATCACATCTGAGAACAACGGTATACTCATCATAACCGCCTGAGGGTGCATCAAAAGCAACTGCAAATGTGCCGTCTGCCAAAACAGTCGCTTCTCCGCTTTCAACAAGCGAATTATCTGCACTGTAAAGCTCGGAAACAATTTTACTGCCGGGAGTTGCCGTACCCGTAAAAACGGCTTCTTCGTTCTGTTTAAAAAGCATGCCGTCGCCAAAAAAAGTATTAAGCTTTGCATCCGTTTCCGAGGCAGAAACCATAGGAACAAGTGCAAAAATCATGCAAAGTGCGAGTAAAAAGGCAATAATTCTTTTATTCATAACATCTGTCCTTTTCAAATAATTTCGGCTATCCATGAAAACTCAAAGGTTTCGCCCTCGTCAAGGCGTTCGATTCCCCTCTTCTCAGAGATATCTTTCTTAACCTCTCTGCCGTCATTGACACCGTACCAAGGTTCAATGCAGACATAAGGTGCACCCGGTTTTGCCCAGATTCCGAGGAATGGACATTTTCCGAAGGTGAATTCAATTTCATTGTCACCCTTAATTCGGAGCTTTTCGGATTTTATATCGGATAGAATAAGTGCATCGGGTTCAAAAATCTCTTTGGTGATAACAAAGCTCTTTTCATTTTCCATGAAAGGGAATTTCTCGGGGATAATAAGATTTTCTTTGTCAATTCTTTCGGTTGCAAGAATTTCGGGCTGTTCAAACTCGATAATATCGCCAACCTTACAGTTGAAACCGGGATGTGCACCTACGGAAAAATACATCTCACCCTTTGTTTTGTTGATAACCGTCATTGTGTTGACAAGCGATTTATCTTTGAGTTCAAATGTAACAAGATATTCAAAATCAAAAGGATAAGCCTTGAGGGTGTTTTCGTCGCTTTCAAGACTGAAAACCGCCTTTGCACCCTCACATTCTTTCACCTTAAAAAGAAGCTTTCTTGCAAGTCCGTGCTTGGGCATTGTATATTCGGTGCCGTTATAAAAATATTTGTCATTGATAAGCTGACCGATAACGGGGAAAAGAACAGGTGCCTGACCGTACCATATATCGGGGTTGCCCTGCCAGATATATTCCGTGCCGTTTTCCTTTGATTTGAGTGAATGGAGCTGTGCGCCCATATCATCGATTTCGCAGGTCAGAAAGTCATTTTCAATTTTGTAAAACATAAAAACACTCCTTAAAAAATTTTGAACCAAAGCTTGATTATACTGTAATAAAACTCAAAAAACGCTCTGTAGAAAGTATCACCGAAAGTATATTTATCTTTGATTTTCAGCATATCCCCCGTATCTTCGAGTTTAAGAAATTTTGCCGTTTCGAATATTCCGTCCGATGCTCCGTTAGGCGAGTGAATTGACAGCATGAGCTTACCGTCAAGGGTATAGAACAGCATGGGATGTCCGCCGTCAAGCTCAAATGCATCTCCTCTTTCATAGAAAGCCTCGGGATAGTGAATCCAGTTGCCGTCGATTTCTCCGTTGTCGGAAACCGCCATTCCTACGGCATATCCGCCCGACTTTGAAAGATTTGACCACAGCATGATAAGTCTGCCGTTTTCGGTGCGGTAAAATGCCGGGCCATCGGTAACGCTTCCCGTTGTCCAAATATGCTTTCTCGCCCTGAAAAGCATTATCGGTTCGCTGACAAAAGTTTTCAAATCCTCGCTCAGCTTTGCCGCCGCCATTTCTCCGACTTCATCGGGACTTGATGTCCATTCGTTTACATAAACCATCCACGGCTGACCGTTTTTATCGATATAAAGCGTACCGTCAATGCAGTCAATCGACTTCGGAGTTATATGTCCGTCACTCCACAATTCAAACGGACCGGTTGGCAAATTCGATTTAAAAATTGCCGTGCCTCTTTTACTGCTTGCCTTTGAACGGTAGGTTGCAAAAAGATAAAAACTGCCGTTATAGTAATGACATTCGGGTGCCCAGAAATCGGCTTCCATATCGGAATTTTCTTCGGGTGTAAAAATCTGTATTCTTTCCGACCAATTTTCAAGGTCCTCACTTACGCAACAGCCGTAACCCTTGCCGTTTGAAAGGCATGTGCCGTACATATAATACTTGCCGTCATAAACAAGAATATAAGGGTCTCTTACTAATAAGTTTTCTCGCTTCACGGGATATTCCTCCGATGCAACCGCAAAGCTCATGCATGACATAACCGTTATGATTGCAAGAATAAGTGATAAAGCTTTTTTCATACATACTCCCCTTTTCGGTGTTATAGCTATAATCTAACACATTGAAAACCACAACGCAACAAAAATCACCTTTTGAGCGTTTTCAGATAAGCTTTTTGTTCATCGGTTATCCGATAGCTTTCAACCGCCTTACGGATTGTTTTGTTATGGGTATCGGCATCAAGTTTGTTCTGTTCAAGATATGGAACAATCTCGTCAAATCTTTTGGCAAGCGCAGTTGCAAAATACCACGCCTGCATCATTTTTATGTAGTATTCATCGGAACGGATTTTTGCAATAAGTTCGGGGTGTTCGGAACTGAAACTTTCATCAAGATAATAACACATGAGCATTTCCATTCCGAAACGCACGGTATATATATACTCAGATTTCAGCCATTTTTTGATTTCCGTGAGCAATTCGGGAAGATGCTTTTTGAAAATCTTAGGCCGCATCATGTCGCAGGTTGCCCAGTTATCAACAAAAGGCAGAAAACGGTTTGTTTCATCAATACATCGGTCATAATCGGAGATTTTTTCAACAAGAAAAGCATGCAAATTATTTTCTTCATAATATTCATGGGGCAGATTTTTGAGAAATTCATCGGCAAGAGGTGTTTCTGAAATTTCTTTTGCAAATTTTCTCAAGTCGGGAGTTCTCACGCCAATAACTTTTGTTTTTTCAACCGTCGGCATAAGTTTTGAATGGAAATCACGGTATTTCAAATCCTGCATTTCAAAAAGTCTGTCCAAAACATATTTATCTGACATAGCACCACCTTGAAATATTATAATATGATTGATAATTATTTGCAACACAAAAACAAAAAACGGCCGTTAAACGACCGTTTTGATTATTTCTTCGGGAGCATCGGCAATAAAATCAGCACCGTTTTCAATAAGAACGGATTTATCACGAAATCCCCATGTTACTCCGATGCAGGGAATACCCGCATTTTCCGCCGTTATGCAATCCACCTCGGAGTCACCGACATAGACCGCTTTTTCTTTGGAAGCCCCGAGTTTTTCAAGAACATGGTAAATCCCGTCGGGCTGAGGTTTCTGAGCAACTCCGTCAACCTGACCGAGGGTTATATCTATTAAATCACCAAAGAAAATGCGGACAATATCCTCTGCCGCTTCATGCATTTTGTTTGTGACAACAGCAGTTTTGAGCCCTTGCTTTTTCAGATTTTCAAGCATGGGAATTATTCCGTCATAAGGTTTTGTTTTAACAAGGGAATTGTTTTTATAATATTCTTTAAAAATGCCAAGACAATCTTCTGCCGTTTTCTCATCAGTATTTTCGGGAACGCTTGAATATATCAGCCGTCTCACTCCGTTGCCGACAAAGCATCTCACTTCTTCAAGCGTTCTTTCGGGAAATCCGAATTCTCGCATGGCATAATTCACGCTGCTTGCCAAATCACTGAGAGTATCGGTCAGAGTTCCGTCAAGGTCAAATAAAATTGCTTCGTATTTCATAACAACCTCAAAAACGCCGTGCCAACCGACACGGCGTTTTGTTTATTTTTTATTCTTGAATTTATCAAAGAAACCTTCCTTGCCGCTTCCGACAGGTGCGCCTCTCTGAACACCGAGTTCTTTTTCAAACTCAATGAGGATTTCCTTCTGCCTGTGGCTTAAGGATTTGGGAACATCAACAATTATACGCACAAGCTGGTCGCCTCTGCCTCTGCCGTTGAGAACCTGAATACCCTTGCCTTTGAGGCTGAACACCGTACCCGACTGTGTTCCTGCGGGAATATCAAACTTGACATCGCCGTCAAGAGTGGGGATACGGATGTTATCGCCGAGTGCCGCCTGAGTATAGCTGATTCTCTGTTCAAGCCATACATTATAGCCGTCACGCTCAAAATGAGAGTGAGATCTTACGAAAACCGCAACCTTAAGGTCACCCTTCGGACCGCCGTTTGCACCTGCATTTCCCGCACCGCTGACGCTGAAAATCTGTCTGTCGTCAATACCTGCGGGTATGTTGACTTCAACCGAAGCTTTAGTCGAAACTCTGCCCGTTCCTCTGCACTTCACGCACGGGTCATCAATAACTCTGCCCTTGCCTGAGCATTTGGGACATGACTTCTGGGTTGAAATGACACCGAAAGCCGTTCTCTGCTGAACATTGACAAAACCTCTGCCGCCGCAATCGGGGCAGGTTTTGGGCGATGAGCCCGCTTTTGCACCCGAGCCGTGACATTCGGCACAGGTATCAACACGGTTGATGTCAATCGACCTCTTGCAGCCCTTTGCCGCCTCCTCAAACGAGATTGTAACTCTCGCCTGAACATCCTCGCCTCTGCGGGGTGCATTTGGATTTGACTGTCTGCCGCCTCCGAAACCGCCGCCGAAGAACGAGCCGAAGATGTCGCCGAGGTCAAATTCCATACCGTCTCCGCCGAAACCTCCGAAGCCGCCGCCGAAGGGATTTCCGCCGCCCGCACCGTAATTCGGGTCTACGCCCGCATGCCCGAACTGGTCATAGCGAGCCTTTTTCTGGCTGTCGGAAAGCACTTCATAAGCTTCGTTGGCTTCCTTGAATTTGGCTTCAGCCTCGGCATCGCCCGGATGAAGGTCCGGGTGAAATTCTTTGGCTTTTTTTCTGTATGCTTTTTTTATCTCGTCATCGCTTGCACCTTTCGATACACCGAGGACTTCATAATAATCTCGTTTGTCTGCCAAGGGAAATTCTCCTTTATCAGAGATTAGTTGTTGTCATCAACATCTGTGTAATTTGCTTCTGTGTAGCCTTCACCGCCGGGTGCTGCGCCGCCCTGCTGAGCCTGAGCAGCTTCCTGTGCAGCCTTATAAAGCTTTTCGGAAACTTCATAGAACTTCTGAGTGAGCTCTTCCTGCTTTGACTTGATAAGATTGATATCTTCGCCCTTGAGAGCTTCCTTCAGAGCATCAATCTTCTCGTTGAGAGCAGCCTTTTCATCGTCGCTGAACTTGTCGCCTTCTTCGCTGAGAAGCTTTTCGCACTGGTAAACCATCTGGTCTGCACCGTTGCGTGTGTCAACCTCTTCTCTGCGCTGCTTGTCTTCCTGAGCAAATCTCTCTGCATCTGCAACAGCCTTTTCGATATCTTCCTTGGACATGTTTGTTGAGGAAGTGATTGAAATTGACTGCTCCTTCTGAGTACCGAGGTCCTTTGCGGAAACATGAACGATACCGTTAGCATCTATATCAAATGTAACTTCAATCTGAGGAACACCTCTTCTTGCGGGCATAATGCCGTCAAGGTGGAATACGCCGAGAGTCTTGTTATCTCTTGCAAATTCTCTTTCGCCCTGAAGAACATGAACTTCAACCGAAGGCTGATTGTCTGCTGCAGTTGAGAAAATCTGGCTCTTCTTAACGGGGATAGTTGTGTTTCTGTCAATAATCTTTGTGTTGATACCGCCCATTGTTTCGATACCGAGTGAAAGCGGAGTAACGTCAAGGAGAAGAAGACCCTGAACTTCCCCGCCGAGAACACCTGCCTGAAGAGCTGCCCCGACTGCAACACATTCGTCGGGGTTGATTCCCTTAAAGGGTTCTGTGCCCATAAATCTCTTGATAGCTTCCTGAACAGCGGGAATTCTTGATGAACCACCGACCATGAGAACCTTGTTGATTTCGCTTGTCTTGAGACCCGAATCGTTCATTGCCTGACGAACAGGACCCATTGTTGCTTCAACGAGGTCTGCTGTGAGTTCGTTGAACTTTGCTCTTGTGAGAGTTGTTTCAAGGTGCTTGGGGCCTGTTGCATCTGCTGTGATGAAGGGAAGCGAGATGTTTGAGGTTGTTACGCCTGAAAGCTCAATCTTTGCCTTTTCTGCAGCTTCCTTAAGGCGCTGCATAGCCATCTTGTCGCCTCTGAGGTCGATGCCCTGTTCAGCCTTGAACTGGTCTGCAAGCCAGTTGATAACTCTCTGGTCAAAGTCGTCACCGCCGAGCTTGTTGTTACCTGCTGTTGCAAGAACCTCCTGAACACCGTCGCCCATTTCGATGATTGAAACGTCGAATGTACCGCCGCCGAGGTCATAAACCATAACCTTCTGGTCGGTTTCCTTATCAATGCCGTAAGCAAGAGCTGCTGCTGTTGGCTCGTTGATAATTCTCTTTACTTCAAGACCTGCGATTTTACCTGCATCCTTTGTTGCCTGACGCTGTGAGTCTGTGAAATATGCAGGAACTGTGATAACAGCTTCTGTTACCTTGTCGCCGAGATATGCTTCAGCATCTGTCTTGAGCTTCTGAAGAATCATTGCGGAGATTTCCTGAGGTGTGTACTTCTTATCATCAATAGATACCTTATAATCTGTACCCATCTGTCTTTTGATTGAAGCAACTGTTCTGTCGGGATTTGTGATAGCCTGTCTTTTTGCAACCTGACCCACCATTCTCTCACCTGTTTTGCCAAAAGCAACAACAGAGGGAGTTGTTCTTGCGCCTTCTGCGTTAGCGATAACAACGGGTTCGCCGCCTTCGATAACTGCTACGCATGAGTTTGTTGTACCTAAGTCGATACCGATAATCTTTGCCATAATTTTTTCCTCCTATAATATGAAAAGAATAATTTTAAACTGATTTATGAATTTGCAACGGTGACAACTGCTTCTCTGATTATTTTATCACCGAGTTTATAGCCTTTTGAGAAAACGGATGCAATCCGGTTTTCGCCGAGGTCAGCATCCTCAATGGTCATTACCGCATTATGGATATTGGGGTCAAATTCCTCGCCTCTTTCTCCGTATGCTTCAACGCCGTTTTTTGTGAACATTTCAACAAACTGATTAAAAATAAGGTCAATTCCCTTTTTGTAATCTTCGTAACTGCCCTCTTTATTGTTGGCTGCTCTGTCAAAATTATCCATGATGGGAAGAAGGTCCTTGATAACATCAGCCTTTGAGGATGAATAGATATCCTGCTTTTCTTTCTGCGAACGCTTGCGGAAATTATCGTATTCCGCATAGAGTCTCAGAAACTGGTCGTTCTTTTCGTCGAGTGCCTTCTGAAGCTGTTCTTCTTTTGTTTCTTCGACGACCGCTTCGTTTACCTCTTCGGTGTTTTCAGGCTTGTTTTTTTCTTTCTTCATTGCTTATCCTTTCTATTCCTCAATAGCTTGCGTTATGAGGGTGCCGACAAGGTCGGGTAAATATTTTATGCTGGGAATTATATTTTCATAATCCATTCGTGTGGGGCCGATAAGTCCGATTTTACCCGAATTGCCGCCGCCCACGGAATATTTTGCAATTATAACACTTGAATTTTCAAGCTGACGGTAAAGATTTTCCTTACCGATTTTAACATTTAGCGGGTCTTCGTTTTCGTTGATAACCGCCGATATCGGTTCTTTCTTGTTAAGAAATTCAAGAAGCTCAATAGCATTTGTGCCGTATCCCTTATGCGAAAACAGATTTGAACTGCCGCCGAGCATGATTTTTGAACTTGCCGTGCTTCTTGCAAGCTCACAAACCGCCGCCATAAGCGGAAGCATTGCAAAAACATCGCCGTCAACCGAAGCTGCAACCGTCTGCATATCCGCAACACTGATATCGTTGGCATGTTTTCCGATTATGCATGACTGAACTATATTATAAAACTGCTCGCATATTTTTGCGGTAAGCTCACAGTCAAGTCTGCAAAGTCTGCTCTTCAAAATACCGTTTGATGTAAGAAGCACAAGCATTGCCGAATGAACTCCGACGGGAACAAGCTCGATTTTTCTGATTATCATCGAATCTCCGCCCGGTGCAGTGGAAACGCAGGCGCATTTCGTAAGGTCTGCAAGAACCTCGCCTGCCTGAGAAATCAGCCTTTCGGGGTCGCCCGCTGCGGAAGAAATTCCCGCTTCAATCATTCTCCTGTTAAGCTCGTCAATCTCACGGGGCTTCATAAGATTATCAACATAATATCTGTAGCCTGTCTGTGACGGTATTCTGCCTGCCGAGGTATGAGGCTGTTCGAGATATCCCATAGCGGCAAGCTCACTCATTTCGTTTCGCACCGTTGCAGAAGAAACAGACATGCCGGTCAGAGCAAGAAGCTCCTTTGAACCTACAGGCTCACCCGTCTTGATATACTGCTCAACAACTGCCGCAAGAATACGCTTTTTTCTTTCACTCAACTCATTCACTTACCTCACCTCTTCCCTTGAGTAACCGCTGAACACAACCCGATTTAATCAGCGATTACTTGAGTGCTAATTTTAGCACTCAAAACTTCCGAGTGCTAACTTCGGTTATTACTATAAACCAAAAGGAAAGATTTGTCAATAATTTAATTGTAAACAAGTTGTTAAAATTCGGTTTTAATTTTTTGTTCAAAAAACTTGACCTAATTATTATAATTTGTTATTATATTTCAGTATATATTTAAAACATTCTATGATTGGAGGATTAACCGTGGGTATCGGAAACAAAATCAAGGATGCCGTAGGTATTGAAGGCAATACATGGGAATACATAAGACCTATTATCGGATATAACGTTGCCTGCATAACAACAGGCGGTGTCACAAATCCCATCGGCATGTATCACCAGCAGTTCCTTAATTTCGTTGAAGGAATGAGCACCGGTATGTCCGGTATTATCAGTACTATAGGCGGTGTTATTGATGCGATAACAGATCTTACAATGGGCTTCATAACAGACAGAACGAAATCCCGCTTCGGCAAACACAGAGTCTGGCTTATCGCAGGTCTCCCCGTACTTTTAATAGGCTACTTTATGAAGTGGTATTCCTTCGGTATTTCGGGAACGGGCAACACAACCGCACTTTTCATTTATTATCTCCTTGCTTCGCTTATCTACAGCTCGGGTTATACAATGATAAATATTCCTCATGTTGCAATGCTTCCTTCGGTTGCACCGAGATACTTTGAAAGAGCTCAGTATAAAATCGTTGAATATATATTCAATATGTTCGGTATGTTTCCGTCATTCATTTTTATGAGTATCGTTCTCGGCGGCACAAATATGGTTAACCCCACCCCCGCCGACAGACCCAAATATCTCATCTGCGGTATTGTTTTTGTTATCTATTTCTGTTGGGCACCTCTTGTTACCTTCTTCTCAACGAAAGAAAAAAGCTCACTTGATATGGAAAACCCGCCCATCGATTATAAATATTTCATCAGAGAATATATCCAGGTTTTCAAAAACAAATCATTCAGACAGTATTTCCTTATCAACCTTTTCTACGGTTTCTCAAAGAGCTTTTACAGCTATGCAGACCAGTTCTATATAAGAAGTATCGCCGATAAATACAGTCATTTCAGCGTTCTCAACACCGTCGGCGGTGCAGCTGAAATTGCAGGCGGACCCGTCAACTATTTTCTTACACGCTATATGGACAAACGCATGTGCGGATTAGTTATGATGCCCATGATGGTAATCGGTCTGCTTCTCAACGGATTCGTTACTCCCAAATCACCCGTATTTATTCTTTACATTGCAACCATTCTTTACAACTTCGGTTTCTCGGGTCCCGGATTTGTTATCAATAACATTCAGCCCGACGTTACCGACGTCGACGAACTTATCACAGGCAGAAGACGTGAAGGCGTTATCACCACCTTCTATTCTTTCGTAAGAAAAACAATTAACAGCTTCGTTACCGGTTTCCTCGGAATTTTCCTTCAGCTTATCGGTTACGATACAACCAACCTTGAAAAAATCGAATATGCCGCACTCAGCACTCAGACAGAATTCGGTCTCAGACTTCTCGTCAGCTGGCTTCCCACAATTTTTGCAATCACTTCACTCATTCTTATCTTCCGCTTCAAGATGAAAAAACGTGATCATGAAATTATCCAGTCCGTTATTGCACAAAAACACGAAACGGGTACATGCGAAATTTCTGTCGGTGACAAAAAACGTCTCGAAGAAATAGCAGGTCACCGCTGGGAAGATATGTGGATAGGTCAGTCAAACGTTGACAGAAAACTTGAAGAAGTATTAAACATCTAATTAGGAGAAATTCACATTGGCAGTTTCAAAAGATAAAATCAGAAATTTTTGTATCATCGCACATATTGACCACGGTAAGTCAACCCTTGCGGACAGACTTCTCGAAAAGACAAAGTCCGTTGCTCTGCGTGACATGACCGCTCAGCTTCTTGACAAAATGGACCTTGAAAGAGAAAGAGGTATTACAATCAAGGCTCATGCGGTTAAGCTCAACTATGTCGCCGAGGACGGTGAGGAGTATGTGCTCAATCTCATCGATACTCCGGGCCATGTTGACTTCAACTATGAAGTTTCACGTTCACTTGCAGCCTGTGAGGGTGCTGTGCTTATCGTTGACGCTTCTCAGGGCGTTGAAGCACAGACACTGGCAAACACCTATCTTGCTCTTGACCACGACCTTGAAATTGTTCCCGTTA
>JAZSDF010000024.1:0-2406 GCA_045531035.1 Acutalibacteraceae bacterium
AAATGGAGAAGTCAAGAGCCGACAAAATCATCACCGAATACTACAAAAAGCTTTACGGCTTTGCTCTTTCAAAAATGACGGATATTGACAGGGCAGAGGAGCTTGCTTCAAGAATAACACTTGAAGTCTATTCTTCCTTACTTAAGGCAGATGAAATAGTGAATGTCAACGGCTATATCTATCGCATTGCCTGCAACGTTTTTGCAAGATACATTGCCGAGGGCAAGGAGAGTGCACACCTTGCGATTGATTCGGTGTTTTTGCCGGATAACGTTGATTACACAAAGAGCCTGATTGATTCCGAGGATGCAAAAAATCTCAGACGTGAGATTGCATATCTTTCGGAAACACAGCGTAAAATTGTTGTTATGCATTATTACGACAACCTTAAACTCGGCGAAATTGCAGAAAAGCTTTCCATCCCTCTCGGAACGGTCAAATGGCATCTTTATGAAGCGAAAAACAGCTTGAAAGAAGGTATTGAAATGAAAAGAACTCCCGGCACACTCGGAATTAATCCCGTTAAATTTATAAACATGGGTCACAGCGGCTGCCCGGGCACAAAAGGCGACACCTCCGATTTTCTTCATAACAGTCTTACTCAAAATATTGCTTATGCGGCATATTATTCGCCCAAAACCGTCAATGAAATAGCTGAAGAGCTTGGTGTTTCGCCTATATTTATCGAAGATGAAGTCAGAACTCTTGAAGAATACGGTTTCATGGACAGACTCGGCGGCGGAAAATACAGGACAAATATCTATATCACCGAAACAACGGATGAAATCGACAGAAAAAAGCAGCTTCTCAACGAAGAATATGCCGCAATTCTTTGCGAAGAATATATTCCTTCTGTTTTTGAAGCAGTTAAAAAGCTCGACATGAGCAAAATTTACATTCCCGATAACGATCTCAATCTTCTTCTGTGGTCTGCGGTTATCCTTGCTGTAGGCAAAAAGTCAATTGATATCGAAATGTGGAGAGACCTCGAAAAATACAGCATCAAAAGAAAAGACGGCGGCGATTACGCTGCGTTTGCGGATGTTGAACCTGATTTTGATATAAGCCGTAATAATAAATACAGATTTGGCGGTGATATGACAAGAACGAACGAGAAATACTCAACCGTTGCATGGCAGTGTAATACATATTATGACAGCCGTACAGGCGGATGGCGGGACAGCCTCGAAGGCGATTTTGACAGCTTGTATGAGCACATCTCGGGCAGAATCAGAAAGGATGATGTTTCGCTTGAAAAGTATCAGCGTCTTTATGAAAAGGGTTATCTTGTAAAAGACGGTGTCAAGGATAAGGTGACAATGATTGTTACTACTTACGGCGGCGATGAATTGATGAGTCTTATTCCTGACTCCGATGAAAAACTTGAAAAAAAGCTTGAAAAATATAACAAAGAATATTATGAACTCACAAAGGACTGTGTTGCCGAACATATGCTTCCGCTTCATAAAATTACCTGCAGAGCAAAGTGGACAAGCGGCAGGATGAGAATGACCGTTATCGAACAGCTTCTCAAATCGGGAATGCTCACTCTCCCGACCGATGAACAGAAGGCGGCACTCACAACCATGCTTTTCTGTGATACACTTCCCGAATAAGGCATAAAAAATATCAACCGTCAGTTGATACCTCAAAAACAACCGATGGTTTACCGGTTTCAACGGTTCGTTTGTTGACTCAACCGAAGAGATTTGCAACAATGAAATCGGCGAAAGCAAGCCGAACCAAAATTTGAAGGAGAATAAATTATGAATCTCGGAAACAACATTTCAGCAAGAAGAAAAGCAAAGGGTATGACTCAGGAAGAGCTTGCCGTTAATCTCGGAGTATCACCTCAGGCGGTATCAAAATGGGAAAACAATTTATCCTGCCCCGATATTTCGCTCTTGCCTTCAATAGCAAAGATTTTCGGGATAAGCGTTGATGAATTGATCGGTGCTTCATCTTCGGAAGCAGCCACTAACAATAATACCGCTTCCGAACCCGAAACTACATATGAGGAGCCTGTTTTTACAGGTAAGAAGGCAACAACTCTCCTTATTACAACCGAAAAGAACGGTAAAGTTTCAAACGTCAGAATACCGCTTACCGTTATGCGTTTCGGTCTGAATTTAGGCAGTGCATTCGGCGGCATTACAGGCGCTCAGGCAAGCACAATCGAAAACGCAATAAGAACAGGTCTTTCGGGAGAAATTCTTTCCGTTGACGGTGAAAACGGAGAAAAGGTAACAATCAGTCTTGTGTAACATATGAAGATTTGACAATACGGGTGATATTATGCAGTCTCTGACTTCAAGAATATTTATGTCAACCTTGCGTTTGATTTTTCATTCGCCGTTATCCGACAGCTCAAAGCTGTCCGACAATGCGGCAAAGCTGACGAAGGAT
>JAZSDF010000062.1:0-13614 GCA_045531035.1 Acutalibacteraceae bacterium
CGAATATTACACAACTCAGGAGCTTCCCGCCTTTTACTGCATAGAGCCCTTCAACAGATTCGTTTATTATGGCGGCGATGCACCTTGGACGGGAGATAAAAATTACTCATATCAGAACGAACTCATTTTCTGGCCCGATGCAGGCTACCCCAATTTCCAGGCAACGGAAAACTGGTCGGCATTTATCGGCGAGTTTGACGACAGCTTCGGAATCGGTATTTATACGCCTCACCACGGGAATTTCCTTGCCGGTGTCCTGGCCAGGGAAACCACCACAGATAAAGATCCGTCCGTAGCACCGCAAACATCATATATTGCGGCTGTTAAGCATAACACTTTCCGAAGCTTCGTTCCGAGCGAATATAATTACTATATCGCAACCGGTACGGTTGACGAAATGCGTGAAAGCTTTGATAACATCCGTTTTACACCCGGTACTTAATACATATTGTTTGCATATTCGTTTTCAACGACGATGCAGTCGATTGACACCACAGAACCGTCGGTTAATTTTACTTCAACACAAGCCGTATCAATGTTAAATTTGCAAGATAAAATATTGTTTTTCATAATTTGCAATTCCTTTCAGTTATTAATGACAGCATGAAACAATGTGTGTTTGACCGCCGTTAACAATTTATTCATTGAATCCGTTATGAACACTCGTACCAGAGAAAAAAAGAGTTATGCCATAAGGTATGGCTCTTCTTTTTTATTCATATATAAATTATCAGGTTTTATTTTAGCGTATATTTTTAAAAAATATTGCAAAATATGTTTTTGTATTGTAAAATAACATTAATATCCGAGCAAGGAGGGTTTTTATGCCGACAACAAACATTAACAAAATTAAAACAAACAGGAACAATCTCTTTCTTCGTGTTGCCAATGGACACTTTGCAACAAGCCATTCTCACAGCAATTATTACATTGATGTTGCCGCACAGAAATCAAGACTTTCCGAGGCAAAAGCTGTTGCACAGGACCTTTGTGCACACTATAACTATAAAGTTAAAATCGTCGATACCATTCTCTGCCTTGACGGCACAGAGGTTATCGGCACATGTCTTGCCAATGAGCTCACAAAAAGCAACCTCATGAATATAAACGCTCACCAGACAATTTATGTTGTAACTCCCGAAATGACAAACGGCTCCCAGCTCTTTTTCAGAGACAACATTGTTCCCATGATTAAGGGCAAGCATGTGCTTGTTCTTGCAGTTTCCGTTGCAACCGGTGCCACCGCAAAGGCTGCTATTGAAGCTGTTAAATATTACGGCGGCGAAGTTGTGGGTATTGCTTCAATTTTTGCAACCGCAGATGAATGTGACGGCTACACAGTCAATTCCGTTTTCAATCCAAACGACCTCGACGGCTATTTCACATGCCCGTCACACGAATGTCCGCTTTGTAAGGAAGGCAAAAAACTTGATGCACTCATCAATTGCCACGGATTTTCAAAGTTATAATATAAAAAATCAACCGCCTGTTTCTTCGGAAGCAGACGGCTTTTTTATATCATATTTAGTTAATGCTTTTACAAACATCCACCCATTTTGTGAAGCCCGAGGCTTTTTCAAGGTCGGATATTGTCATTTTAACGGCGCTGTTGGAGCTTCCGCAGGCAGGATAGACAATGTCAAATCTTTTGAGTGAGTCATCAAGATAAACGGTAACTCCTTCATTAATTCCAAACGGACACACTCCGCCGACAGCGTGACCGATTAATTCTTCAACGCTTTCAAACGGAATCATTTTTGCTTTTGCATGAAATTCCGCCTTGTATTTTGCGTTGTCAATCTTCACATCACCGGCAACGACGATAAGTATCGGTTTTTCATCAACAATAAATGACAGAGTCTTTGCAATTTCCCCTTCGCTGCAGCCCACCGCTATCGCCGCCTCGCCGACGGTTGCGGAGGAAACATCAAATTCGGCAACAAGACTTCCCATTCCGTATTTCTCGAGATGTTCTTTTGCTTTTGAAAACATAATATAACCTCAATCACACTATTTCGTATTTCCAATCAATTATACCGCCAAATTCCTTGACATTGGTATATCCCAAACTCACAAGCTTTTCAGAAGCGATTTTGCTTCTTCTGCCGCTTCGGCAGTAGACAAGTATAAGTTGTTCTTTATCTGTAAGCACCGTTTCTGCCTTTACCTCTATTTCGTAATCGGGAAGCAATACAGCATTTTCGATGTGTCCCTCGGCAAATTCTTCTTCTGTTCTCACATCAAGAACAACATAATCCGATTCGTTATCCATAAGGATTTTTGCCTCTTCCGGAGTTATTTGCTCATATGTTGCCGACTGTTCGTCTGCATGGCAACCTGTAAATCCGCAAAGAAATAACATGGTTATCACCAACAAAAATAATCTTATTTTCATTATCCAATCATTCCGACGATTTTGTCTTTTGTGCAATAGCCGACACTCTGCGAAGCGGGCTTTCCGTCTTTAAAAACAATAAGAGTGGGGATACTCACTATTCCGAATTTAACAGCAAGTTCAGGGTCTTTATCAACATCAACTTTGAAGAATTTTACATCGGGATATTCTTCGGAAACGGCTTTGACAATCGGCGAAAGCATTTGGCACGGACCGCACCAATCTGCATAAAAATCAAGCAAAACCGTTCCGCTGAAGCTGAGAACTTCTTTTTCAAAATCTTTTGTGTTAAGTAAATTTACAGCCATTTTATTCACCTTAATCCTTTGATTTATAATATAGCATACAGTGGCAATAGCCCTCAAAATCGGGGTCTGCTATCTGCTCTTTAAACTCTTTGCAAATACACTTGTATTCGGGCAGCTTGGGAATACGGCACGGACAATATCCGTCCTTTGCTTCAAGACCCTTTTTGATACGTTCAACTATTTCTTTGTTTTCATTTAATCTTACAGCCATAAGCATCCCCTTTTCTATATAGTATAAACGATTTCTTTCGTTCTTTCAATAACTTTATCATAAAAGCAAAAACCGGTCTGAACATAATGCGAAATCTGTTTTCAGCCGCAAAAGAGGTAAACGGTACCGGCAATGCACCTTTTATTACAGCAATCACCATACTTGAAATCTTTCCCGTTTACTTTGCCTCGTTACCAATAATTTTTTAAAGCTTACCGTACACTGCTGTTTTTTGAAACACTTTAATTTTCAATCTGTGTAAGCGGTATTGTCAAGTCATATTCGGGCACCCATTCGCCCTCCGAATAGTTTCTTGCTCTGAAAATGATTTCGGTTTCATATGCCTCAACAACGTATCCCGTGCCGTTTGCATTATAATCGCCTCCGAAATTCGAAACACTTACGGAAGGAAGACAGACAAGGTGACTGTTACCCAGCTTTTCATAGGTGTATTTGCCGAGACCTGTGTGGATATGTCCCGTTATGAAGAAAACATTAGGGTGATTTTCGAATATCGCCTTAATTTCATTGCTTTGATCTCCTATGTTTCCGTCATCAGGCAGAGCGCTTGCTCTCCAGGTATCGGGAAGTCCGTGAGTTTTCTTTAAAGGCTGATGACCGATTACAAAAACGGGTTTGCCGTTTGCCGATGCAATCTCTGTTTCAAGCCACGCAAGCTGTTCATCGCTTATATATGCTTTTTCAAACTGATAGTTATCAGTACCGATTACGATAAATTTGTATCCGTTTATTTCGGTTGAATAGTGAAGCATGTCAGTAACTGTTTCGCCGTTGACAGTGTTGATGAAATTTGTGAATCTGTCAACAGCGGTGCCATAGGACAGTTCACGCACATCGTGATTGCCGACAGCAAAAATATACTTGCTGTCAAGTCCCGAAAGTCGGTCATATATCATTTGGTATTCGGCAAGTGAGCCTGTTTCGGTTATGTCACCTGCAAGGACAAGGGCATCAAACGAGCCGTTATTGTTATGCAAATCCTCTGCGGTTGATTTGAAGTTGGGGTATCTGTTTGGCGTGAACATGGCAAACTGCGTGTCTGCAATGGCGGCAAATGTAAGCTTTACCTCCTCGGGTTTTATGGCCTCCATAGGACTATCCGTTGAGGGTGCACCGCCGGACATTGCAGCAACCGTCATTATCGCTGATAAAATAAAATAGATTATTCTGTCAACAATTGAATGAACAAGCATATTTTTCATCTCCTGATTTATTATGCATTAAGTATACATTTTACTGTCACAAAAAACAAGTATAATAAAATAAAAATTCGCTTCACTTGTGTGGAACGGATAACAGGTGTTTTTCTTAATTATCGACATCTTATAAAAGAAAAAACCCTTGGAACCGCTCTGATTCCAAGGGTTTTCGATAATCCCCATTCGGGATAAATTATCTCTTTGAGAACTTGAGTGTGATTAAAGCATCTTGTTTTTGCTTGTCATAACCTGCCGTAATCTGTAAAATCGCTCAGATTGACATTGACAAACGGGCAAAAAGTCAATAAAAAGGCATTTGCCGTAACTTGCCGCAGTTTGTAACCGACCCAGAAAAAGTTCAAATATCCTGACTTGTTGACAAAATATTGACATTTTTTTCGAAGAAAATGCTTGCATATACAATCGCAATTACAAAAAAATGAGCGAATATTGTGCGGTTGGTTACAAAAAAATGAGCGAATAATTCCGAAAACACGCAAAAACATGAGGCAAAGCGAATGTTGATATCGGGTTCTGACAGAATTATAATTAACCTCTATACAACTCAGATGAATTGGCAAAAATAAACGGGCAAACAGAATATATCTGTATCTTTACTGAAATCTTTAGTATAAATCAAATACTTATTCAATACTCTCGAAGAATATTTCTCGCAGAACGCATCTATTGACTTATGTGTTCTGTAATTTGATGATTTAACCTCAATAGGACAAATCTTGTTTTTTCGGGTTATCAGAAAATCCACTTCATAATTATGTCTTGAAGTTTCATTTTTTATTGTGTGATAAAACAGCTCATTTCCGTTAGCCGTTAAAATTTGAGCTACAACATTCTCATACAAATAACCGAGATTTGCACTTAAATTATCATTTAAAAGCTTTTCATAAATTGTGTTCTCGGTAAAATCGCTGTCCTTGAACATAAGAGTTGTAAAAAGTCCGGTATCGCAAATAAACAGTTTGAATTTAGTAAGGTCTTTATTGTTTGCAAGACCCACATTCGGATCGTTTGCGTGGTACGACACCAGAACGGTTTTTGAATCCTTCATTTCAGCGATAAGCTCAAGCAGTCCTTCGGCTCTTTCATCAGACAATACACTTGACACCTGATACCTTGAAGCATTCTTGTTCAGCTGTGCGGGGATTGCATCAAAGAGCATAGATGCCTTGCCTGTCGGATCTATCTTCATAAAATCATCGGTGTAAAGCTTCAGAATATCTCTCTTTACGGCATCAACCTTCCTGAAATTGTTCGTTTCTATATATTCACTGACAGCCTGCGGCATTCCGCCAACCAACATATACAATCTGAAATCACGCATAAGCTTTCTGTTAAGCTGGTCTCCGACACCTTTGTTGTTCTCAAAACATTTTTTCATAAGCGGAATTGTTGTCGTGTCGCCGAGTGCCCAACGGAATTCCTCGTAATCCATAGGATACATAGATATTCTTCTTTCCTCGCTCGGAATTAAAATATCTTTGACATTCTTTTTGATTGATATAAGCGAGCCGGTTTCTATATAGTCATATCTGCGGTCTTTTACAAGTGATTTGATTGCCTGACGGGCTTTGGGGCAAAGCTGAACTTCGTCGAAGATGATAAGCGATTTTCTTTCTATTAAATCCTTTTTATATTGCAGCTGCAATTGAAGAAAAATATAGTCAAGATCGGAAACGTCATCAAACAATTCCCTTACGGTTTTTGATGCAGTTGAAAAATCCACAAGGATATATGTTTCATATTCATTCTTTCCGAATTCTTCCGCAACAGTTGATTTTCCTATTCGTCTTGCACCTTCTATAAGAAGAGCCGTTTTGCCGTCAGATTCTTTCTTCCATTCCAATAATTTATCATAGATTTTTCTTTTAAACATAGAATTCACCCCAAAATCGCAAATTTTATACATCTAATTATACACAAAATCGCAAAATTTATACCGTTATTATACCACAAAATCGCAAAATGTAAAGCTTTTTTGTCCTGAATTTGATAACAAACCGTGTCTTTTCTACAAAAAGCGAATGTTGACATCGGGTTCTGACAGAATTATAATTATCCTATACAGAAATAAAGGAGAAAAGCTATGAATACATTTGATAATCTTTTCAGCAGAAGATCAATTCGTACATATAACGGTGGAAACATAACGGAATCCGAACTAAATCTGATTCTCAAAGCAGCTTACGCATCACCTGTCGGCAGAGCACTTTTTGACACGCTGAACATCACGGTTATCAGCAACCGTGAGTTTCTGAACAAGTGGGAAGACTACTGCGAAAGCCAGACCGAACGCAGACCTTTCTACGGTGCACCGACTGTTATTCTTGTTTCATCGCTCATTCCCTCAACAGACCTTAAAAGCGTTAATGTCAACTTCTCAAACGCTGCAATTCTTGTTCAGAATATGGCAATAGCCGCCACCGAGCTCGGTATAGGCTCCTGCCACATCTGGGGTGCGGTCAGATTCCTCAATGATAACGAAGAGCTTCTGAAAGAACTCAACCTCCCCGAAGGGATGGTTCCCTGCTGTGCAATCATTCTCGGTCAGACAGACGAGAAATATGAACTGCGTGATATCCCTGAAAACAAAATCAAAACCAATTTCATTAAATAAACACAAATGCTCCGCAGAGATTTTCTGTGGAGCATTTTATGTCATGACCCTCGAAACGAAAGGAGGACGGAACTATCATATGAATGTGTCGTGTGTGAATTTTGCACCGAGACGAAAACCGGAAACGAAAGCATCGGTGAGGCTTCGGCTTGTGAATTCAATGTATTTGTCCGTGTATTTCAGAAACAACGCTTTTTCATCACCTGTCAGCTTATCTGAAATCTGCTTTTCAAGCTCGGTCAAGTCATTCATTTTTATTTTTAAGCTCGCTTCCGAGTTCAGGACTGCTGTAATTCTGAGCCTCAATGTTCCCGTAAAACAAATCCTCTATAAATCCCATACAATCTCCGTTCCGTTAATTAATGTTTCTTCTGTAGAATATTATATCGGATTTCATGGCTCACGCCACGTTTCAAAGCGCACAATCTTTAACGCGAATTCAGCATTATGGCCTCTGTAGCGCACAAAAGCCAATGGTTCAACTCTATCGGCTCTTTCTGATCTGTTAATTAAAAAGATTATAAACCGCACCAAGCAGCTTGTAAAAGCCTACTGCAAGCGGATTCAGAACATCCCAGAACCATTCCTCATAAACAACAGTCCATTTATAGGGCACTCTGTAAAGATAGAGCAATTCGCAGTCCGAAAGAAGGTTTGTTCCGCCTTCCGAAAACAAAACGGCATTCATTTCTTTAAGATCATTGTGAAGCTTTTCGCCCTCCGACATCCAAACATACGGGAACTGACAGCGTGAAAATTCGCCCCGTTTGTTTGCGGCTTTCCAGTATCTCCACGAAAGCTCCGTTCTGCGAATCTGCTGAAGCTGTTCATCATCTTCGGCAACAGTCTTTGCCTTTTCCCAGAGCTCATTGCATTTTTCAACATCTTCATCGGTCATATTATAAAGTGTATTTTCAGCCGACTGATAAATTGAAAGATGCTTGCTGTCGGTAACAGCGTGTTCTGTTATGATGTCAATAAATTCTCTGATATAGCATCCGCCCGGACCGTAAACACCGTTAAGATAGCCGTCCATTTCGGCTTCATAATCAAGATAAGGATTCTGCATAAGCTTTGAGAGAAGATATGTCCTCATCTCGGCAAACTCGGCATCGCTGTTGTCGATATAATAATTTCCCTCTTCATAAAGACCCTTGGCATTATTCTCATAGAAAATCTGAATATTTCTCTGAAGTACGCCGAAATTCGGAAATATGCAAAGCGTATTTGCGTAGTTATGAACATAATCCCAGATATAAATTCTGTTGCAGATTTTGCCCCATTTACGAAGGTCATTCATAAAATCAACATTCTGCTCACATTTCGGGTCATCAAGAGTATGACCGAAGCAGCATTCAATCGAGCAAAGTCTGACAATAACATCCTCACGGGGAACAGCCTTTGTGGGTGCTTTTCTTGTGTACTGATAAGCGAAGGTATCAAAAACAACGTTGTCGTAGCCGTGTTCTTTTACTCTGCGTGCAATTTCGTTGACAAAAGTAATCATTGTACCCGACTGCGAGCCGTTTTCATCGTCAATCGCCTTGCAGTTATTGCACTGACAATAATCAAAATTATCGTGCTGAGTGAGTGAAACAATCTGAATATCCGCATCGGGGTTGTGCTCCGATTCAAGAAGCTCGAGCACCTCTGCCGTCACGATATCTTTCACCTTCTCATTGGTGAGGCAAAGCTGATTGGGTGTTCTCTTGCCGTTTCTGAGTGCGAAATATTCGGGATGCTCCTCAAAATATGTTTCGGATTTGCAGAATTGCGTTGTCATCGTATGGGCAAAACGACCCAGATATTCAACGGCCGTTCCTTGTTCTGCGGTAAAATCTCTGTAAACTCCGCCCGTAAGACCGTTTGCAAGTGAGAATTCGATATCACGGGAGCTTGCGGTGTCTGTTTCCGTATATTCAAAAAACGGAGTGTATTTGATATCTATATCGGCAGGAACGGTGAGAGTGCTGTTTTCAGGAGCGATAATCACCTGCGTCTCATACCAATGACAGCCGCAGAATTTTTCAAGAAATGCATAAACACCGTTTATAGTACCCTTGTTTCCTGCACCGTTGATGATAATTCTTTTATCGGTTGAGGTGATGATATAGCTTCCGTCGGCGGACTCCGAAAAATCATTTTCGGCTCTTCTTGTTGCACCGACACAGATTTCATATTCCGAAGAATCGTTATTGGTAACAATTTCGATGTTTTTACCTGTGATTCTGTCAAGATAATGCTTTAATCTCTGCGAGGCATAGATATCCGTCGCCGAAGCATCGGCAGAAACAACAATAACGCTTTCGTAAACCTTGAATCCGTTTTCAGCCGCAAATGCGGTAAACGGAACTGATAAAGCACCGATTATCATAGCAAGCACCACACTTAAAATTTTTTTCATTTTCAGCGCTCCTTACTGCGGATATATTCATCTTCCAATTCGCCAAGCCTTGCATAGCTTTCCGCCTGACTTATAACACGCTGCGCCTCAATATAGGGTTTAACCGCACGGCAATACAGCGAATATCTGTGCTCTTCAATTTTGATCAACCTCTGAACGTCCGATTTTTCAATTCTCAAGCTCCTGAAATCCTGCTTGAGCTGCGGCAAATCGTCCTTTAAGCCCGATTCCTTCGCAACTTTTATTCTGTCGGAGATTTCAAGAATTTTCAGCTGAATTGCATTTTCCGTTTCATAAAGCTCATCAAGCAAAGCCGTATCGTAGGGTTCAATTCCGTTTTTATAATATTTTATGAAGGTACGCTTTGCGGTTTCAATATTTTCCTCACGCATCAAAGCGTTTCTTCTGCGGTTTATCTGCGTCTGAGTCTGTACAGGATAGCTTTTTATTTCTTTTTTCGTCGGCAAGATTACCGTCATAAAGCTTTCGGGGCCGTTTGCCGTCAGCATACGTGCCTCGTAAAGCTCTTCTCTGCCTTCGGGAGTGTTGTATTTATCAAGCTCCTCCATAACAAACAGAGCAATTTTTATTTCTTCATTTTCTTTTCTCAGCAATGAAATTTCTTTTTTGCCGACTCCTCTTCTCTTCGCATCTTCAATATCGTGAGGCACTTTGGTGCTCAGGACTCTTGCCTCCCTGATAATTTCAATCGCCTCTGCGAAAGCATCTTCGTTATGCTGATTGCGTGAATAATCCTCAAACATTGCACGGATTTTCAGCACCTTGATTATTGCCTTCTGCTTTGTTTCGGTGAAATCATAGAAGAAATACGGAATAACGTTGAGCGCCGCTCCTATTGCCGATGCAATAATCAGAACGGAGCATATGCTTATGAAATAGTCACGGTTATTGAGCACGTCATAAACAACAGAGCCATCGTAGCCCAACGACAAAGCGGTTTCCTTATTAAGACCCGTTCTGTCATAAATCGCAGGCAGAGCAAGACCCGTAACCATTGTTATCACGTTGCCGATAAGCCCTACCGCCGAAAACATACCGTCGATCCTCTCACCCGTCATATAGTGCTGATAATCCCTTATATCCGCATTGACACTCGGACCGAGCAGATGGCCGAGAGAGGTGATGAACTGATTAATAAAGGTGAAAACAAGAAGAATCCAGATAGCTCCCGGCTTTCCTGCCTGAGCGATTACAGGGAGCATCATAAGGATAAAAATTACGCTCAGAGCATTGGTTATGATAAGTATTTTTTTCTTTCCGTGCTTACGGATAAGAAACGGGCCGACAAGATTTGGCCAAAAGGACGCATTGCCTGCAATGGCGGTAATCACGGCATACTGCCCTGCCGAGCAGGCATCCTGATAGTTATACATCCACTGCATAATGTTCTGGAAGCCGATTTCAAGGAAGCCAATCCAGCCTGCAAGCGAAATAATCCAGAAATATTTGTTCCTTGCAACTGCTTTGAACGCATCAATAAACCTTATCTGTGTGCGATGTGTTTTCGCCTGAACGGTTTTCTCTTTTGTGTTTACGTAAATTATCATCGACACCAGAAAGCCTGCCAAAAGCATGGGCGGATAAACATAGCGGTATATTCTGATATCGTAGAGAGTATCCTCCCCCGTCACCGCCCTTGCGAGAAGCGGAAAAATAATACCGACAATCGAGGGGGAAAGATTTTCCACAACGTAGCGTATTGAAAGCACGTCGGAGCGTTCAATACTGTTTGGCGACAAAACGTTTATCAGGCTTTCATAAGAATCGTTGAAGAAATTATAGAAAAACTGGAATGCAATATTAAATCCGAGCACAACCGCACACTTTGCGAAAAGGCTCATATTTTCATAGGGCATCCACAGAAACAACGAGCCGAGAATCGCCGTGGGCAGGCCCATCGTCAGGAGATACGGGCGGTACTTGCCCTTCATGCTCCTTGTGTTGTCTATCATCTGGGCACGCAGAGCCGTCAGCGGAAACGCCGTCAGCAGACTGATGATATAAATAATCTGCAAGGGAATCGGGTCAATGCCTATCGTGTTGCCGAGCAAAGTATTACCCGTTGAAATTATCATCTGCTGGAAGCAGTAAACGATAATTCGCACGCCGATTCCTCCGCCTGCAAGCGAAGCAATCTCCTTATAGGTCATATACCTGCCTTCGGGCGGAGTTTTCCAGTATTTTTTTGCGAGAGTCAGGAAGCCGGTTGCTTTGTCTTTAATATTCATAGACAAACTCTCCTTTTGTTATTTTGAAAAAACAACGGTTGTAACGGATTCGGGGGATATCGCAACGCTTTCCCCTGCATGCACTCTGCTTTCTTCAAGATTTTTTTCGTTATCTGTAACCGCAACAAGTGCATCGCAGGTCAGCGCACAGCTTTTTTCTTTATCCGTCGGATTCGCTATGACAAGAACGGTTTTTTCTTCATTTTCAAAGGCAACAAGCATTACGTCAGCGTCATCGCTCTTTGCCTCAATCCGCTTTGCGCCAAGCGGTATGTATTTTGAGAAATTACCCGTTGCGTAAAGCCTTTTCGTGGTTTCAAAGTTCTTGTTTCTGATATCAAGATAGATGAGCCCGTCGTGATAATCATAATGCGAGCAAGCTATCCAATGCTGCCACGAGGTGACACCGAGCAACGTAAAATCCTCAATCATAACCTTTACGGTTTCAAGAGCGGAATCCATATTCGGATTCTTCCCACCGACCATATGAGTCCACTCACTCATTTTTATCGGCATATCGGGATAATGCTTATCCATCCATTTTCTGTATCTTCGGAGAAAACCGAGTCTTTCGTTAAAGAAAGGCAGAGGCTGATGCAGAAAATATGAGTGCAGGTCAACGGAGTCAATGCACTCGCGCACCTCGGGATATTTCATCAGATTGCGCGTGTACGACTTGTTAAACCAGCGGATATCTCCGTTTTCGACGCCCGAAAGCTTGACGGATGAAAGCTTACTGCGTTTCCGAAGCTCCCTTGCAAAAGTAAGCATAACCTTGCCTGCCTGACGGGGCGAATAGTGGCAGCCCTCCTGCCCACCCGTCCAGATCCAGAAAGGCTCGTTGATCGGAGAAAGATATTTTATCGGCAAGCCCTCATCAACAAAATGCTCCGTAACGTCAAGGCAGTAATTCGCGAAGGGCAGGTAATTCTTTTTGCTTAAATTCGTTCTGAAAAGCTGATGCTTTTTAAGATGCGCCCAATCGTTTTTGGTCAGCCTCTCGATGGGAGAATTCACAAAAAGAATAACCTCCTGCGCACCGTCACGCACAGCCTGACGCATCATATACACCGCATTTTTGTCACGGCTAAAATCATATCCGCCGTCAGCCGTATCAAAGCTTTCTGTTCTGCGTGCAAAATCGGAATATTCTCCGTTTCCGCTGTGAGCAGAGCCGCCGCCGATATTATATCTGTATATATTCATACCTATGCCGTCGGTCTTGCTGAAAAGCAAACGGGATATGACGTTGCGTATTTCTTCGCCGTTTTCGTCTTTGTTATCCCAGCCGCCGACAATCTGTGCCCACCACGCACCGCTTGCGCCAATGCCCTCATAGGTCTGGAATTTTTTGTTGCTGTCAATCTGTATTTTCACAGTAACACCTCACAGCATAAAACAAATTTATCAGAATTTATTATAGCTCACCGTTTCTTCCATAGGTCTGTAAACCGAGTGTCTTTCGTTTGGAACGGCATCCGGTGCGGCATAGCCCATCACAAGAAGTGCAACGGGCTCAATATTTTCGGGAATCTCAAACGCTTCACGCATCTTGAAGGGGTTGAAGTGCATAACCCAGGTCGAGCCGATGCCGAGCTCCCACGCCTGAAGCATCATATGGGTTGTGACGATGCTTGCATCAACAATTCCGCACTGTGCACCGTCATAGGGTCTCGTCCAGCATTCATCCTTGTTGTAGCATATAAGCATTGCACAGGGAGCGTCAAAATGGCAGCGAGTGCAGTCTTTCAGTTTTGTAAGGGCTTCTTCGTTGCTCATAACAAGAATCCTCTGCGGCTGATAGTTGCACCCCGTAGGTGCAATATGCCCCGCTTCAAGAATTTTGTCAATTACCTCTTTTTCCAAAGGCTTGTCCGTAAATTTACGCACCGAATATCTCTCGGATGCAAGTTTCATAAAATCCATAGCTGCTCCTTATAAAATGTAATACAGACATACTGTGATGAACTTATGTTTTTCATTTTGATTATAACATAGAAATATGTAAATTTCCACCCGAAAAACGGGAATGCTTTGGCATAAACAAAAAGAGTCAGTACCTCCGGCTAAGCCGGAGGCTTGATTAAGCCCTATAAGGGCATTATACGGACGAAACCCCTTAAGGGGCGCTGAAAGGTTTGCCGACCGCATTCCTTTTTCAGCTACCCCTCAAGGGGTTGATTTTATGCTTT
>JAZSDF010000055.1:0-10982 GCA_045531035.1 Acutalibacteraceae bacterium
TTTCAACCAAGGGTTACGGGCTTTTTCTCAATTCAAGTGCTAAAACAGATTGGCAGATAGGCACAACAGATTTAAGTGCATTACAGTTTGCTGTTCTTGACAGTCAGATTGATTATTTTGTAATCGGTGGCAAAACACCGAAGGATATAATCAAGGGTTATTGTACTTTAACAGGCTTTGCAAAGTTACCGCCACTCTGGAGCTTTGGTCTTTGGATGAGCCGTAACAGTTATGTTTCTTGGGAAGTTGTTGACGATGTTGCTAAAAAAGTGCGTGAAAACGATATTCCTTGTGATGTCCTTCACCTTGATACTGCGTGGTTTAACCGAGATTGGAACTGCGATTTGAAATTCTCACAAGAACGCTTTCCAAATCCAAAAGAGAATATTGAACGCTATAAAAAGGACGGTTTCAAAATCAGCTTGTGGCAGTATAACTTTATTCCACCAAATGATGACAACGAAAACTACCACGAAGCAGTAAAATATGGCTATCTTTCAAAAGATAAAGATGGCAAACCTTATCAGTTACCTGATTCTTGCCAAGGCAGTTGGGTTAAGGATGTTGCTATTGACTTTTCAAATCCTGATGCCTGCAAGTGGTATGGTGATAAGATAAAAGAGCTTATCCAGCTCGGTGCAGCTGCAATCAAAACCGACTTTGGTGAGGGTATTTCAGAAGATGCGATTTATCAGAATATTGACGGTAAGCATTTCCACAACCTTTATTCACTTGTATATAACAGAGTGATTTTCAATGCTACAAAAGAAGTGTCAGATGAAAACATTGTATGGGCTCGTAGCGGCACTGCAGGCAGTCAGCGTTATCCACTTCATTGGGGTGGTGACAGTCAATGCACATTTGAAGCATTGGCAGGTACACTCAGAGCATCACTTTCATTAGGTTTAAGCGGTATTCCTTTCTTCTCACACGATATTGGTGGATTTTTGGGTACACCTACTGACGAGCTTTATGTTCGTTGGGCACAGCTTGGCTTTTTCTCATCACATTCCCGTTGTCACGGTGTCGGTGATAACAATTACCGTGAGCCTTGGCGTTTCTCAAAAGAGGCTTGTGATATCTTCCGTTACTACGATAAGCTCCGTTACTCCATTATGCCATATATCTATGAGCAGGCAGAAAAATGCACACAAACGGGACTTCCGATGACAAGAGCATTGTATTTTGAATATCCCGAAGACAGAAATGTAAGGCACATTGACGATGAGTATTTATTCGGTGACAGTCTTCTTGTTGCACCGGTCCTGAAGCCTTTAAGCAAAACAGATATCCGTGAAATCTACCTTCCGAAAGGCACTTGGTTTGACTATTTCACAAAAGAAAAAATTGAGTCAACAGGTATGTGGATTAGAAAAAAAGTTGACCTTAAAACTATGCCTATTTTCGTAAAAGAAGGTACAACTCTCAAATACTGCGAGGAAAAAGAAAGCCTCAGTGGCGGTATGGGTGAGATTGTAAAAACGGAAGAATATTAAAACAATAGTACAAATTCCAATTTGTAGAACAGTTCGGAAAATAAGAATTTGACGGACTTTTTATATAACAAGAGGACATGATTATTATGGAAATAACAAATAAAAATATCGATCACGGAAAAGCTTTTGACTGGGGTAAGGTGTCGAAAGATTATGGAAAATACCGTGACATTTATCCTGAAGAATTTTATCAGAGAATTGTAGATTTAGGTCTTTGCATAAATGAACAAAAAGTTCTTGATTTAGGAACAGGTACAGGTGTGATTCCTCGCAACATGTACAAATATGGCGCAAAGTTTATAGGTGTAGATATTTCTGAAAACCAGGTTGCTGAAGCTATTGAATTATCGAAAGGGACAGATATAGAATACTTGGTTTCATCTGCAGAAAACATTGATTTTCCAAGTAATACTTTTGATGTTGTAACAGCGTGTCAATGTTTTATGTATTTTGATAAAAATGTTGTTATTCCTAAAATACATAACATCCTAAAAAAAACGGTCATTTTTTAATTCTATTTATGGCTTGGTTACCTTTCGAGAGTAAAATAGCATCAAAAAGTGAAGAACTTGTTTTAAAATATAACCCTGTTTGGACCGGTGGAGGAATGACACGATATGAACTCAAAAAGCCGAAGTGGGCAGAGCTCTTGTTTGATGTTGAAAACGCTATTACATATGTAACAAACGTGCAATTCACTCGTGAAACTTGGCACGGAAGAATTGTTGCTTGTCGCGGTATAGGTGCTTCTTCACTGACGGATGAAGAAAAAGCAGATTTTTCAAAAGAACATATAGATTATTTAAGAACTGTTCCTGAAAAATTTGACATACCTCATTATATAACTATACTTGATTTGAAAAAGAAATGACTATAAAAGACTTTACCATACATTTTTAAACGACTTATTAAGAGTCTTCAATCCTCGCAAATTCCAATTTATCGGACGCCTTCGGTAATTCACCGAGGGCGTTTTCTTATGCAAAACGCTGAAATTAAAATCTAAATAAGCAGATAAAAATTTATAGACAATAATAATTTTTTATGATAAAATTGAAAAGGTAAATTTTTATATTTAAAGGAGTACTGATAATGAAAAACGTTTGCGTAATCACAGGCGGCGGCAGCGGTATGGGTCTTGCTGCAGCGAAATTTATGCCCAAAGAAAAAATTATCGTTATCTCAGGCAGAACCGTTGCAAAGCTTGAAAATGCAGTTAACGAACTCAAAGAATTGGGTTACGAAGCTTATGCTTTTGCCTGTGACACATCAGACCGTGAAAGCGTTAAAAAGCTTGCTGAATATGCGGCTTCACTCGGCGAAATCAAGAATGTTATCAACGCCGCAGGCATTTCACCCGCAATGGGCAGTGCAGGCGATCAGGAAAAGATTCTTCGCATCAATGCTCTCGGCACGGTTTATGTTAATCAGGAATTTTCAAAGAAAATGAACGCAGGCAGCGTTATCTGCGATATTTCTTCAAACTCAGCTTACTCGCTCCCCTCATTCATTCTTCCGAAAAAAGCTTATCCTCTTGCCGAAACAGATGAAGCGGCTTTCCTTGCAAAACTCATCAAAAGAGCAAACATGGCTAAAACCGATTATGAAAAGAACGGCTTTGCATACGGTCTTTCAAAGAACTTTGTTTGCTGGTATGCCGCAAAGAGTGCATTTGACCTTGGTCCGAAGGGCATCAGAGTTGTATCTCTCAGCCCCGGTCTTATTGCAACAGATATGGGCAAGATGGAAGAAGAACACGGCGGATACCTTATCAAATTATCCTGTGAAGAGCGTATGGGCAAACCCGAAGAACTCGGTTACGCAATCGCAACTGTAGCTGACGAACGCAACGGTTACCTTGCAGGTGTTGATATTCTTTGTGACGGCGGCAGTACAAGAGGTCAGAAGGAATTCAAAAAGAAGAAATAATTTTATATCAATATAAAAACCACTTCACTGTGCATCAGGCATAATGGAGTGGTTTTTCAGTTACATTTTCTTGTTATAAAATCCGTTTGTGTCGATTTTCAGAAGCTTTATCGCTTTGTTTACGAGCGTTGAAAAATCGTTGCGTGTCAGCTTCATACCGCCTTTGATAAGCGGTGACACTTTGAATCCTGCCATTGCATTGACTGTTCCGAGATAGAAGTCATCGGGGAAACGGGCGTCTTTATCCTTTGGTACACTGTCTGCAGTTTCAAACAGCCATTCAAGAAGCTTCGAACGCATATCGGCAATAACGGTTTGGTATTCGGGATTATCAATTTCATTTGTTTCTTCACCCTTTGACAAATCATAGAATTCATCGGTTTCGTAAAGGCGCATAACATATTTATAATCCTTTGTGCGAATCATAACCGCCTTGGTGTGCTGACCGTCATTTTTCTGCTGAATGCCTATTCTCGGCGCATATTCATCGGCAACAACACCGAAATAGTTTTCGACCTCTTCTGTGCAATGGGATTCGTTCATCAATCTGCCGCCCTCGCTACAGACAAAATCACGCACCGATACTGTTTTATCGGCAATTGTTTCAACAAGAGAACGACCGAAATGAGTATATGATGCATCGGTTTTTGTTATATCAAGAACAGTTGCGAAGAAATCAATCAGCTCAACGGGATTATCGTTTATACCGTTGTCGGTCTGCATATACTTAGGCAGTTTTACAATGAGCGGAACATTCACAAGGCAGTCATCAAAAAGATTCTGTGCCTTTTCGGGTATGCCGTAATCAGCGGTAAAATCACCGTGGTCGGAGAAAAAGAAGATTGCGGCATTGTCATATCTGCCCGTATCTTTGAGTGCCTGAATAATTCTGCCTGTCAACTCGTCAATCCTTGCACATTGGGCGAGATAGGTCTTTCGCAGTGCGGTTATATTTTCTTTATCCCAATCCCCTATTCCAAGTGCATCGCAGAGTTCATACAGCATTGACGGCTTTTTATCTTCGGGCTTTGACGGTGCTTTTGCAGGCGGAATTTTTGATTCGTCAATCAGATCAAGAAATCTTTTTTCAGCGTGATACGGCGGATGCGGATTGTTAAGACCGAGAAAAGCAAAAATCGGTTCATTCGGTTTCGCTTTTCTGATTAAATCTTCACAGCCTTTTGCCCACACCCAATCGTTATCATGGCACATACAGTCAGCTTCAACGTTGGTTATTTCACCTCTGTAAAAACTCAGGTATCTTTTATCTCCCTTTTCGCCTCTGCCTTCATCCTTCGGCTTTTTACCGCACTTATTATAGATTTCGTTTGTGCATTCTTTGAGCCATTTCGATTGCTGACCTGCAAGGCAATCACCTCTGCCGCTTGTCCAGACGTAGTATCCGCTGTTTTTGAGTATGCGATAGAGATTATCCTCGCCCTGACGGAGCAGATAGCTCATTGTTCTGTGACCGTTTGTGTGGGGATATGTACCCGTCATAAACGAACATCTTGACGGCACACACACGGGATTCTGACAGAAAGCGTTGCTGAAGCTGACACCCTCATCAGCAAGAGTATCAAGGTTGGGTGTATATGAAGCAAGGTTGCCGAGATGATGCAGAGAATCCGCCCTCATCTGGTCAGGGTTGATTACTATAATATCGGGTCTGCGGTTCATATCCTCACTCCCTTTTTCTTTGCCTGCTCTTCCATTTTTCGTGAATATTCAGCCTCGTCTCGCAATTCTTTTTCGGCTTTTATTCTTGCCTTTTCTTTCTGTTCTCTGAACTTTCTCATATATTTGTCAAGTTCAGCCTCATAGTTTAGCTTTTTGTTCTTTGCACACTTTTCTTTAAGTTCGGTTTTGAAGGATTCAATTGCCTTTGCGTCAAGTTCTTCTTGAAGAAGTCTTGCTTTTTCGGCAGGCTCAACCCATTCTTCGCCGTTTGCTTTGCATTTGTCAATCTGGCGCTGACGTATAATCTTCTGAATTGCAGGTAATTTCAGTTCAACGTCAAGAAAACGAAGAAGAATTGCAAGACCTGCGTGAATAAAAATATTCATACCTACAAATGCCCATACAATAGCGGATATAACGCCGTCAGGCTGAGTTGTAATGCAGTTGCCTGCCGTATCAAATTCAGGCTGAATATACCCTCTGATAAGAAGATTGAAAACACCTATGCTCAAGCCTACGGCAATGGTGTTCATTGAGTTGATAACGCTCGTAGCAACGCCGTCACAGCGGAAGCCGTGTTTATACTCAATCTCATCAAACACACCTGCCATAAGCGCAGGGAAAACGTATGCCGCTGGAACGATACCCATATTCATAATGAACTGACCGATAAGCACGGTAACAAGATTATCGGGCGCAACAAAAGTTATAATATCACCTATTACACAGAGAATGAATCCCGTTGCAGTAACAGTCTTTTTGCCGAATTTCTTTGAAAGAGGCCAGACGAGGAAAATGCCGATACCCATAGGCAGACCACCGATAACATTAAGCAAGGTCTGCGTAATACCGTCTGCATAAGTGCTGCCGAGCACCCAGTTTGCATAGTATGTCATGGCATTTGAACGAGTAAGCTGACCAACCCAGTAGAAAAGCCAGAACGCAACAAGAATCCACCAGTTTTTGTTTGACATACAAGCCTTGATTTTTTCTTTGAAGGCTATGTTATCCGCTTCGGCTTTTTCAGGATTTTCAAGGGTTACACGCTCTTTGGTGAAATAATATTCAAGAAGCATAATGGGCAGCATAACGATTGCCGCAACCGTCATAAACGTTACCCACGCATCAATATTCCCCTTGATTTTCGGCAGAACAAGCATCGGAAAAAGAAGAGCAACAAGAATACCTGTTATTGCGATATTCGCAACGTTATTGAAAACTGCAAGCTGACTTCTCTGCATATCGTTTCGTGTTGAAAGCGGAACCATCATCATATGAGTGATGTTATACATAGTAAATGCGAAGCAATAGTACAGATTGTATGTGAAAATTATGTAGATTGCCTTTACAGTTGTTGACGCGTGAGTGGGAACAAAATACAAAAGAACTCCGCACAAAACTACAAGAGGAATTGAAAGCAGTAGCCACGGTCTTGCTTTACCTTGAGCAGTTTTCGTTTTGTCGATAATTGCACCCATAATAAGATTAGTTATCGCATCGAGAATTTTTGACAGAACAGGAAAAACAACAAGGAACATTCCGCCCCATACTCCGCTCATACCGAGCTCATCGGTATAGAAAACATTGAGAAAACCCTGAGCAAGAAGTGCGTTGACAAGCAAAGCGCCTGCAGGTCCGATAAGATAACCGAGAAACTTTTCTTTTGCGGTTGTGTTGTAGCTCTGAATACGGGACTCAAATAATTTTGAAGATAAAACTTTCAAGTTTTCCGCCTCCGTTGACAAATTTATTCGATTAAATTATACTACTGAATATAAAGATAATCAACAGACTGTTCGATAAGTAACTGCTTGTTATCGAACGGATATAAGAGGAAGTGTTCGTTAAATGGACATAAGAATAAAAAGAACAAAGAAGATGCTTGAAAACGCACTTTTTGAACTGATGAAAGATAAACCCGTTGAAAAGATAACTCCGACGGAACTTTGCAGAAAAGCAACGGTTAACAGAAACACGTTTTATTCCCATTATTCAAGCGTTTCTCAGCTTTATGAAAGCATTGAAAACAGCCTGATAAATTCGGTTGACGAATCACTCAATGAAAGCAGCACTACGGTTGAAGCGATAACCGTTGTTTGCTGTATGCTCAAAGCAAATCAGACCCTTTCAAACATCATTTTTTCAAAACACCTGAGTTCAAAAATAATGAATCGCGTGTTTATTATGACAAACAGATTCAATATGAACAAAATGAAATCCGAGAGCAACAATCTCTCGGATAATTATAAGCAGATGGTTTCGGCTTATACGATTATGGGTAGTGCCGCCGCACTTGAATGCTGGGTCAGAAACGGTATGCAGGAATCGCCCGAAGATATAGCGGAATTCATCTGGAATATCTCAAAAAACGGCTCGTCAGTTGTGACGAAATAAATCGAAAGAGGTTGACAAATAAGAATTTGTTAAACTGAAATCAACTTTTGTTGTAATTTCATTTTATTAAAAAAATGAAGTGAATATATATGTTTGTTCAAAAAATTATCAGTTTCTTTTTGGATGTTGTTACATCTTTTCGCTATGGTTTTTACCTTTCAGAAGCCTTTGAAGAAACGGATTATGAAATTTCAACTCAAGAGGTTGTGCACGATATGGATAAATATGTAGGTATTCATTCTGAAATCAAGGATTGCGGCGGTGTGCCCACACTTTATATCAACGGCGAACCGCACGCTGCAGTTGCATATATGACTTATCTTGAAAAGTTCAATGAGTATGACGATTTTGCGGCTGCAGGTTATGAATTCTTTTCTGTTCCTGTTCTGTTTTCAGGCAGATGGATAAGCATTACAGACGGACTGACGCCATTCAAAAAAGGTATTTTTGATGTAAAGGATGCTCCCGATTTTTCGCTGTTTGATGAGGCTGTTGAGAAAATTCTTGAAGCTTGTCCCGATGCTTACATAATCCCGAGAGTCAATATCAGTTTGCCCGTCTGGTGGGAAGAAGAAAACCCCGACGAACTGAACATAAAAGACGGCGTTCCTTGCAGAGAATCCTTCTATTCTCAAAAATGGCGTGACGATGCATCGCAGTTTTTGCGTGAATTCACTCAATATGCAAATTCCAGTAAATATGCCTCACATATTGTTGGTTATCAGATTGCAGGCGGCCAAACGGAAGAATGGTTTCATTTTGATATGAACGGCGGTTACGGTGAATGCGCAAAAGAAAGCTTCAAAGCTTTTCTTGAAGAGTATTACCCCGAAGTTGAGTACAAAGGTTTGCCCGATTTAACCTTGCTCGATATAAAGACAAATTATTTCAACGACGAATACCTTTCACGTTACATAGAGTTTGCAAATTTCAAAATTGCAGAATCTATAAGTCACTTTGCTCGGATTGTAAAAGAGGAAACGGGCAACAACGTTGTTGTGGGCACGTTTTACGGCTACACGCTTGAAGTTTCCAACTCTTTGCAAGGCAATCACGCACTCAATTATATATTGAAAGACAAAAACATTGACTTTATCTGTTCCCCAAATTCATATATCGGCACCCGCTCGCCCGATATGGACTGGACAGAAATGTATCCTGCTGATTCCGTTCGTCTGCACGGAAAGATGTGCTTTCAGGAATGCGATATAAGAACGCATCTGACAGTGCCTCTTTCACAAAAAGACCCTTCAACCGACCCGTACGGACTTCTTTCTGCTCCCGTATGGCAGCCGAGAGAATCAAAATATCAGGCTGTAAACGAAATCCGAAAATCCTTTGCACGTCAGCTTATAAAAGGCAATGCACTGTGGTGGTTTGATATGTGGGGCGGCTGGTATGCCGATGATGATATCATGAACGAAATGGCAACCTTCAAGAGTATCTATGAGCAAAGCTTAACCGATGCCAACAGAAGTTCGAAGGCGGAAGTTGCGGTATTCGTTGACGAAAGTGCCTATAAATATCTCACAAACTGTTCGTTGCGAAACGTTTTCCACACTCAGCGAGAACAGCTCGGTCTTATGGGCACGCCGTATGATATTTATGACGTTTATGATTTCAAAGCGGTTTATCAAAATTACAAAGCAGTTATTTTGTTATCAAGTGCAAAGACAACTTATATGGAAAACGCCCGTAATCTTTGCAAAATGAATGACATTCCCTATATTATGACCTCGCCTCTTAAAGAGAAATTCACGGTAACCGAGCTGAGAGCTTTCTGCAAAGCAAACGGAGTTCATATTTACTGCGAAACCGATGATATTATTTATGTTAATGAAAACTATATCTGCATTTATGCCGTAACAGACGGTGAAAAAACACTTGATATCGGTAAGAAAAAAAATATCAATGAGTTACTCGGCGGCAACTATCAAGGCACCGCAGACAGCATTACGATTAAGATGCAAAAGGGCGAAACAAGACTTTTCAGGCTTGACTGATGTATTAAGAGATTAACGGAGAATTGTTATGACGATAAAGCTATTTATCCAAGCAATAACCAAGTTTTTATTCGGATTTGTTTTGATTGGGTTATTGATATTTCTGCCTGCGGGTACTTTATCATTCTTTAACGGATGGCTGTTTATTGGAATTTTATTTGTACCGATGTTTTTGGCAGGAATTGTTATGATGTTCAAAAATCCCGACCTTTTAAAAAGCAGACTTGATGCAAAAGAAAAGCAACGGGAACAAAGCACTGTTATAAAATTGAGCGGTCTTATGTTCCTTGCGGGTTTCATTGTTGCAGGCTTGGATTTTCGTTTTGGATGGCTCACACTGCCAAAAGGCGTTGTAATCGTTGCCGCGATTGTTTTTCTTGTGGCATACATCCTTTATGCCGAAGTACTCAGAGAAAACACGCATCTCAGCCGTACCATTGAAGTGCAGGAAAATCAAAAGGTTATTGATACGGGTTTATACGGTATCGTCAGACATCCTATGTACAGCGTAACGTTGCTTTTGTTTTTATCAATGCCGCTTGTATTAGGGTCAATATATTCATTTTTAATTTTTCTTTCATATCCCTTTATTATTGCAAAAAGAATAAAAGGTGAAGAAGAATTCCTCGAAAAAGAACTTGACGGCTACCGTGAGTATAAGCAAAAAGTCAGATACCGATTGATTCCATTTATCTGGTAACGGTAAAACAAATACCAATTCAGTCCGATACCGAAAATATCAAAGGAGGAATCTTTATGAAACACTGCGGAACACAAAGACTGGAAACGGAAAGACTGATTCTGAGAAGATTTGTCAAAGAAGATTCTGAAGCAGTATATAAGAATTGGGCAACCGATCCTGAAGTAACAAAATACTTAACTTGGCAGATTCATCCGAACGAAAAGGTAAGCAAACAAGCAGTAAAATCTTGGCTAAAACAGTATTCTGACGATAATTATTACCATTGGGCTATTGTTTTAAAAGAAAACGGCGATGAACCGATTGGCGGAATTGACGTTGTACTTATCAACGAAGATGTTTCGATGGTGCATATAGGATACTGCATCGGCAGAAAATGGTGGCATCAAGGAATTACTTCCGAAGCACTCAAAGCGGTTATGGATTATTTATTTGACGTTGTTGATGTTAACCGAATTGAGTCAAGACATGATACGAGAAATCCAAATTCAGGTAAAGTAATGATGAAATGCGGAATGAAATACGAGGGCACTCTGCGAAGTGCAGACAGAAATAATCAAGGCATTTGTGACGTCAGCTATTATTCTTTGCTAAAATCAGAGCGATAAATTCCAATTTGTAGAACAGTTCGACAAATAAGAATTTGTAGGTGCGAATGATGAAAACTTTATATATGATTGGTGGCACTATGGGAATTGGAAAAACAACTGTGTGCCAACAGCTCAAACAGGATTTACCGAATAGCGTATTTCTTGACGGAGATTGGTGTTGGGATGCAAG
>JAZSDF010000054.1:0-8373 GCA_045531035.1 Acutalibacteraceae bacterium
GCAAACTTCTTAATCATAACGGCATCATAGAACTCCGTTATATACGGACTGAAATTCCAAACGAAAGAACCGTCGGAGTTTCTTGCCTGGAAATACTTTGTTTCAGGATTGAAAACATTCTTGTAGTACATGGATTTCTCGGTATACCGCTGATAATCATCATCCTTGCCGAGTGCCTTTGCAAGCGATGCAATCGCCGCATCCTGCCAGGCATATTCAAGAGTACATGCAACAGATTTTCTTACACCCTCGATATCATTTGGAATATATCCGTACTGATTATACAAATTGACGGATTCTCTGCCCGCTCTGCTCACTTCGTTTTCCGATGAATATTTCATTGCTTCATAAGCAGCTTCAACATCAAAATCGGTAATTCCTTTGAGATAGCTTTCAGCAATAACGATATTGGCGGAATCGCCGAACATTGAGCCCGAATATCCTGCACCCATAGGCCAACGGGGAAGATTTCCGCCGCCTTTTTCCGCCATATCAACAAGACTGTTAAGGCAGTCAGTCTGGATATCCTGCGCAATAAGAGTGTAAAGCGGATGGGTTGTGCGGCAGGTATCCCATAGTGACATATCCGTTCTGTAGGTATAGCCCTCTGCTATGTGTGCCTTTTTATCAAAGCCGAGATATTCGCCGTTAACATCGGTGAAGTTTGTCGGCATTATCATTGCATGATAAAGTGCAGTATAGAAAACAGTCTTTATTTCTTTATCGTCGGAACTGATTTTGATTGAAGAAAGGCGGTCGTCCCATGACTTAACAGCCTTTTCTCTCATTTTATCGAAATCAACACCGTCGGTTTCGGCTTTAAGATTGAGAAGCGCATTTTCAACACTTACATAACTTATACCGATTTTAAGCTCAACGCTTTCATCTTTGAGCGAACCGAAATCAAGGTCAATTCCAACCTTTTCGCCGTCGTTCTTTATTTCAAAAGACTTTACGGGTTTATCCGTAACTGCAGCAAAATATGCGGGAAGACCGTCAAATCTGCCCGTAAACTGACCGTCGATTACACATCCGCCCGAAATTATTCCCGTTTTTTTATCATAAGAAACCTGACCGTCTTTTGATGTTTTGTTTGAAGACGCACTTGTTACATCAATGTAAAGTCTTGCATCCTTATCTGAATTGAATGTGTAGCGGTGAATACCCGTGTGTGTATCCGCAGTCATTTCGGCAAGGCAGCCGACCGTCGGAAGATAAACCGCATAGTAGCCGGGAGTTGCGGTTTCATTCGAGTGGGAATAGGTCATAACCGCAGGTTCGTTATCTCCGACTGCAGGAGTAACTCTGAAGTGATTATAATCCTCTGCGCCCGTGCCCGAAAGTCTTGAATGGCTGAAGCCTTTGATATGCGCCTGCTCATAATAATAACCCGAGGTGTTCATTTTTGTGATATAAATGCCGCCGATGAAGGTTGTGTCGGGTCCGAGTCTTACTGCGCCGAAGGGCACCGTTGCCGCAGGACTGAGCATGCCGCAGGTCCACGGAGTACCGCCCGTGCCTATGAACGGGTCAACATATTGAGTATACTCACCCTGTGTAACTTCGGGCATATCATTATCTTTCGGCATAACTCCGCCTAAGATACCCGTAAACAGCGTTTCAAATGCAACGAATACGGAAACAAAAACTCTGATTATTTTCCACATAAAAACCACTCCTTATATTTTGATATTACCATACAAACAATTACTTTTCAAGAAAAATGCGTAAGCCTTGACATTTTTGTGCCTTTAATTTATATTTTAGGTAAAAGGAGGTTGAACAAATGGCAACAATAAAGGCGATTTTTTCACTCATTGAAGTTATTCTTTTTGCCGTTGGAATTATTCCCCTGAACACAAACATCAACTACGGCGGAAATGAGTACAAAGCTCCCGAAATAACATCTCCGATGTATATAGTCGAAAACGGCGAAACGGATTATGTTATTGTTACCGAAGAAAATCCCGATGAATGTATACTCACCGCAATAAGCGAATTGCAGACATACATCAAAAAAATCAGCGGTGCAGAGCTCGAACATATAACCGAAAACGAGTTTGCTGACGGAATGAAAACAATTGTTCTCGGAATCAGCAAAAATATGGATGCCGATGCTTTTACTCTTAAAGCAGAATCGGGCAATCTTTATGTATCGGGCGGAAGCAGCAGAGGTGCTCTTTACGGCGTTTACACTCTTCTCGAAGAATATTTCGGCGTACGCTGGTTTACCCCGACACTCGAGGTTGTCCCCGAAAGCGAAGATGTTGTTATTGATGCAAATCTTGACCGCACCGTTGTTCCATCATTTTCAATCCGAAGGAACGACTGTCAGGGAACAAATGATGCACACCGTGCAAGAACAAAAATGAACGTTTCGTTCTGGAACGAAGCAAAAGCATACGGCGGCGCACTGACTTATGTTTTGTGGGATGTTACACTCGACAGACTTGTTCCCGACTCACTCTTTGCGGAACACCCCGAATATTTTGCACTCCAGCCCGACGGCACAAGAAGTACCGACCACGTCTGTCTTTCACATCCCGATGTACTCACGGTTGCCGTTGAAAACGGAAGAAAAGCCATTCTTGAATGTGAAACAGACGCAAAATATATCCACATCGGTCAAAAGGATAACATGAATTACTGTCATTGCAATTCATGTGAATCACTCCATGAAAAATACGGCACGGTTTGTGCACCAACCCTTATTTTCACAAATAATTTTGCCGATGCACTCGACGATGAATTTCCGGATTTTATGTTCACATTCTATGCATATAACGAAACCGACAGGCCTCCGACAGATTTATCCCTTCGCTGTAACAAAAATGTTGCACCCGTGCTTTGCGGACTTCACAAGGCATGCAGAAGCCATCCTCTCACCGAGTGCGGTGCCATGGACGGCGTTGAAAACGAAACCTTTGACATGCTTTACGGAGACCCGAATCCTCAGGTTGCCGAGGATTTTGCAAACTGGGTCAAGGTTGCAGACACAACATATATCTATGACTACACAATAAACTTCCTCAATACGGCAATGTTTTTCTCAAACTTTGAAACAATGCAGTCCACAATGAAATATATGCATGATATCGGTATCACGGGTTATATCTACAACTGCGGCGACGGTCACTATGCTGCTTTCAACGAGCTTCGCAACTACCTTCTTTGCAAGCTTCAATGGGATGTTGACTGCGATGTTGAGTATCACATGAACGATTTTCTCAAAGCCTTCTACGGCGAGGAAGCCGCTCCTTATATCAAGGAATATATCGACCTTCAGACTGCACAGACAAAAGCTACCGCCCATGCCTTTGACTTTGACTGGCATTATCAGGCAGGCTTCTGCTCACCCTATACTGTTGCAAAAAGCGACCTTCTCTTTGAGCTTGCGCTCAATTCCGATGTTACCGAAGAACAGAAATTCAACATTGAGGTTGCTGAGTTAAGCTGGAGATACTATAAATCCAACCTCTTTATGGGTGAATATATTTTCCTCAATCCTTTCAGACTCAAGGAAAACGAAAAGCTCTATGACGATTTCAAAGCCCACGGACTTGACAGAGTTTCATCTTTCGGAATAATCCCGCAGGACAAGGAAACCGTTGATTTCATGGACAGACCGTTCAACTGGGGTTAACAAAATATTAACAAATAATTATTGCATATTGACAATTGAAACAAAAAGTGTTAGAATTGTACAGATTTAGTATGTTACTAAACCAAATTATGAAAGGACGGATTTCAAAATGAAAAAGTTCGTATCAATTATCCTCGCACTTATCATCGCTCTTTCAGCATCAGCAGTTGCATTCGCAGCAGCATATGAATGTGATGTATGCCAGGCTGTTTTTGCTGACGAAAAGGCTTACACTGCTCACATGAATAGCGGTTGCCTTGAACAGTATAAGGATTGCCCCTACTGCGCAGCAAAGGTTGGTGAAGCTAACCTCGATGCACACATCGCTGACTGCCCCAAGGGTTCAGGTTCATGCAAATACTGCGGCGAAGGCTATGCAACACAGGGCGAATATGCAAGCCACATTGAAAACGATTGCAAACTCGTTACTACAGTAGGCAAAGACGTTGCAGACATCATCGTTAAGGTTCTTGATTTCCTTAAGGGTGTAGACTGGGAAGGCCTTCTCGGTAAGGTTACAGACGCTCTCGGCAGCATCGATCTCGGCGGTATCGTTGAAAAGATTAAGCCTGCTTTTGAAAAGGTTATCGGTTTCGCTAAGGACAATCTTGGTGACATCGAACTCCCCGTTGCAGCTGAATAATTTCAAACATACAGACAACCCTCTGTCGCAAGACAGAGGGTTGTTTTTTTATATCAATGATTTTCCTTCCCATTCTTCATCGGGCTGAGCTCCGAGAAGCTTTGCAACAGTCGGTGCAAGGTCGATTATATTCACATTCTCAAGAACTTTCCCTGCTTCAAAATCCTTGCCTTTGATCATCACGGGAATAAGCATATCCTCGGGCATTTCGCTGCCGTGAGTTCTGTCATGTCCGCCGTGGTCAGCAGTTATGATATATGTATATTCATCACCGAGTGCATTGACAAGCTTTTCAATATTGTCCCAACTACTTCTGACAGCTTCATGATACTCTTCGGTCATCCAGCCGAAATTATGTCCCTGCATATCAGGATAACCGAAATAAATGAAAGTGAAATCGGTATCATATTTTTTCAGATAATCAATTGCAGCATCGGTCAATTCCTCCCCTGCCTGCTTATATCCTATTCTTCTTCCTGCATAGAAACAAGAGTGAGCAAGGGAATTAGGTCTCGAAACATCACGGATTTCTTCCCAGTTATAGAAGATTGCGCACTTCTTATCCGCCTTTTTCAGGACCTCACAAAGGCCGTCAATTGGTCTTACCTGCGGCATATATGTGTTGGTTGTTGTACCGTGTCTTTCCGGAGTAACGCTGTGAAAAAGAGAAATGTGGCAAGGCAGAGTTACTGACGGATAAACGGTTTCGGCTTTGAGAGTATAGGATGACTCTGCAATAAACTTCTGCGCTTTTTCAACACTTTCGAGTGAGTCCGGACGCATACCGTCAGGAAGAATCATTATGACTTTCATTCCAATTACTCCTTTGTGTAGTTTTACGCTATTTCATCAAGATTTGCGCCCTTTGTTTCCTTAACCTTAAGAACAAAAATAATTGCAGCAACCGTAACAGTGGGAATTGATATTGCAAGACATGCCCACCATATCGGCATAATCATCATGCCTGCAACTATGCTTGCATAGCCGACAACAAGTCCGATAATAACCAGAAGTCCTTCAGCACCGACAACCGATGCGCGGATATCCGTGGGCACCTTTTCGGTCATCATAACATTCATGTAATCTCTGCCAATCCAGTATGAGCCCTGATAAAGTCCCGCAAATGAACCGACAAGATAAGGATTCCAGTCTTTGAGTATACCGATAACAAAGAGAATATATCCGGTAACACAGGTTACGGAGAAAAGAGTGACGGTTGTTTTTCTTCCCGCTTTGTCGGCAATGAAGCCCGAAAGGAAGGTTATTGAAGCATAAATCACGGGCACCATAAAAAGAGCTTTTGTAATATCACTTGTGCTCATTCCTGCACGGTGCATTGATGATTCAAAATAAAGAGCAATCGCAGGCATTGCGGCATCAAAAATGATGTGAGCAATGATAAGCATTTTGGTGTCCTTGTTTGCAAAGATATATTTTACGCCGTTGAAAACGCCCGACTGATTTCTCTGTGCTTCCTTGCTTCTTTTCTTGAGTTCCTTTTCCGCCTGTCTTTCTTCATAGGAACGGGAAAGATATTCAATTCTTTCGCCGATGAAAACCTTTGTATCCTTTGCAAGAATTACAACAAGCACAACAGCCGCAAATCCGATAAGTGCAGGCACAAGGAAAATTTCTCGCCATTTTGTTGCATCGTCACCCATAAGTACATCACGGAGTGCGGGAATAAGAATAACACCTAAAATGCCGAAGCTTTTCAGGAAGCTGTAAATCTTTGCACGGTGCTTATCGGGTGCTTCTTCGAGAATATAGATAATCTGAATATCGTGACCCATGAAAAAGCTGATAATTGCAAATCCGACAAGGAACATTATGTAGCTTGATGAAAGATGGATAACAAGAAGGCCCGTTGCCATTCCGAGAGTTGAAATCGCAAAAAGCGGTTTTCTTCCCCATTTGTCGGCAAGTGCTTTGTAAAACGGAGTAAACAGCCCGAGCACATAAGTGAAAACACCTATTCCCGAATGGAAAGCAAGACCGTCCTCATATGTATAATATTTACCCATAAACGGGTTGTTAACAAAGAATTCCGTCACGAACGATGACTGCACGGTAACAGTCAGATTGCTCGTTACCTCATCAAGAATATTTACAACAGCGATAAGGATAAGCAGAATCAGAAAATATCCGCTTCCCGAACTCCTGTTCTGCATTTTTCTGAGCCTTTTAATTTCACGGTTCTCGTTTTTTAATCTTTTTTCAATAACAGTCATAATATGCCTCGCATAACTTTTATTTTTAATTATTATAAAACATTATTTTTAGTTTTACAACATAATTTTTCTTCTGCAGTTTGTTGACACCTTTTATTTGTATATGTTAATATATTCTATATTCATTTATCGGAGGCGTGTATAATGAAAAATTTCAAAAAAGCAATCGCCGTTATTCTCTGCATCAGCATGGCTTTCTCACTCTGCTTTACGGGCGCAAGTGCAAACGGCAGAACAGAAATAACAGCCGTATCATGTAAAGAAGATTTTAAAAATCTTGAATTTGATGTTCCTGTTATCCACATAATCGGTCTTGAAGGTGAGTTTTATAAAGGTCTTTCAACCGAAACCGAAGAGGACGATGTCAGAGTATGGGGTTTTCCCACCGACGTTATCGTTAAGGTCATCGCAGAAAATATCGGTGCTCTCATCTGGAATCTTATTATCAAAGATTACGACACGATTGCAAAACTTCTCGGCACCGCCGCAAATGAACTTTTCGGCCCCATCGCCTGCGACACAAACGGCAAGCCTGACCCCGACACAGGCAAAAAAGACAAGAGCGACTATGAACTTAAAGAAAGCTACGGCTATGAAAATGCTTATAAATTCATATATGACTGGCGTTGCGATATGAGCACAATCGCCGCACAGCTTGATGAATACATCAACTACGTTATGAATTTGACAGGCTCCGATAAGGTTGCGCTTATGGCAATGAGCATGGGCAACAGCGTTCTGACCACATATCTCTATGAATATTACTATACTGCCGAAAATTATGCTGAAAGAAATCATATCGATTCCGTGCTCTATATTGCAGGTGCAATGAACGGTGTCAACGTTTGCGAAGACCCCTTCTCGGGCAACATCAAGGTTGACTCCATCTCGCTCATGCGTATGCTTTATGAGATTTTTGACGGCGAAGGGCTTTACATTCTTTTTGATGTTCTTTATCACCTCGGAATGGTTGACCCTCTTGTTAAATATGTTGACAATCTCACGACAGAACTTCTTGACCACGGTTTTAATGAAAGCGTTATCGATTCAATCGCAACAATCCCCGGTTTCTATGCACTCATGGGTAAGGAACGCTACGAGGAAGCAAGAGATTATATTTTTAACACTCCCGAAAAACGCGAAAAACATAAAAAGCTCATCGAAATGAGTGACTACTATCATTATTCCGTTCAGGCAACAAACGCTGATGTTCTTCAGTCACTTCTTGACGACGGAATAAACACCGCAATCTTTGCCGAATACGGATATACAATGATTCCCCTCACCTCTGACAATGACAGAATGACTGACGGCATAATTTCAACCTACTGTGAAAGTTTCGGTGCAACCTGTTCGGCAGTTGACGAAACTCTCGGTGAGGACTATACTCAGGCAAAAGAATGTGTCTGCGGCAAAAACCATATTTCCGCAGATAATCAGATTGATGCTTCCACCTGCAAATTCCCCGATATTACATGGTTCGGAAAATATATGCGCCATACCTGTGCCAACGAATACCTCAGCGATTGGGCAAATCTTATTATCTACAGCGATGAACAAAAAACCGTTTGGGATTATGAAGAATATCCGCAGTTCATGATTGCAACAGACGACGAAACAATAATTCCGCTGACAAGCGAAAACGCAGGAGAACCTGCAATTCCTTTTGAAGAAACACTTTTCAAAAATATAATTCTCAAAAAATTAGGTATTAAATAATCACAAACCACCGGTTGAACCGGTGGTTTGACTAACCCCTAAAAGGGGTTGATACAGGCTTAGCCCCTGGAAGGGGCGTTGAAGGTTTAGCAGCGCATTACAATCACTGGCAGCCGCTCACGAGCGGCTGTTTATTT